>JANPFZ010000321.1:0-7172 GCA_031423655.1 Polaromonas sp. | reverse complement strand
GGGGTGGATTTGCGGCTTGGGGCCCTGCACGGTTCCATGGCAGTGTGTCGGTTGTTGGTCAGTGCGCCGGTTGTCACACCGGCCTGTATCCGCCTGCGCGCGGCAAACCCAACACGCCTGTCCATGCGGGCGTGACGAATTGCGAGAGCTGCCACCGGTCATCCGCAAGCTGGTTGACCGTGGTGTTTGGCCACTCGCCAGCGAACGCAGTCGGTACAGGCACCTGTGACAACTGCCACAACGGTACATCCGCCAAGGGAAAGCCGGCAACGCACATCCCAGTAGTCGGCGGCGTAGCAAAGTGCGATTCGTGCCACCGATCACAAGCCAGCTTTGTCGGCGCCACCATGAATCACAGCGTGGTCACGACCTCAACCTGCAAATCGTGCCACAACGGCAGCTATGTTTCGCAGGGCAGAACGGGCGCCCTGGCGAAACCAGTCAATCACATCCCAGAAATGCAGTTGCTCAATGGATCGTCGATGGATTGCAACAGCTGCCACAGCGGCACCACGAGCTGGACCACAGTGCGCATGAATCACAACAACAGCCTGGGTGGCGGTGCAGGGTCATGCAAGGCCTGCCATTCCAGCGGAACGAACTACCTTGGCAACATGGAGAAAATGGCGCTTACTCATAGAACCAGAACCCCGCCTGCGATGGATTGCTCTGAGGCCGGCTGCCACCGGCCCCTGGGTAATAGAGGCTCAACCTACACGAACTGGAAATAAGAAAAAGGGCTTGCTTGATGCCTGCAGGAATTAAGATGCGCTGGGCTCATATCGGCAAGAAGCGCTCGGGGAGGACCTCCAGAGGTAGCAACGGAAAATCTATGAATAAATCGAAGTTCTGGGAAATAGTTGGGCTGTCAACCGCGTCTATCTCGTTTTCTGCTCAGGCTCAGCTGATAGAGGAAGTGGATCTTCGAAAAGACGGCGCCAACGCAATCGCGACGGTGCGATTTGTCACCCCGATTCAATACCGCCGTACGGTCACTTCACGCGCTGGCGATCTGGGTCAAATTTTCTACAACGTCTTGCCTGCGCGTGAGAATCCCAGTCTGGCTGCGGGGCAGAGAAAGACTATCGGCGGCGACGGGGCACCGAAGATTGTCATCTCCGACGAAACCGTCGATGGCACAAGCCTGAACCGAAAACTGGTCGTTCAATTTGCCAATCCGACACGGTACTCGGTTCGAGCCGGTCGGGGAAACAAGAGCATTGAGATCATTATTGAAGGCATGGGAGCTGTGGTTCAGATCCTTCCAGTCCCCGCCATCCCGACGCGTGCTGAAAACGCTGCACGCCCGTATTTCGTCACCATTCCCGCGCCTGCCGATGCAGACGCTTCGGTATCAATTTCTATCCCTGCAGCCCTGCAAGAATATGAGACCTTTACTTCCCCGCGCGTAGTTAACGGCAGGACGGTTCTTGACACAAACGTCGGCTATTTTGGCTCTCTGCCTGAGGCAGAAAGCGCGCGCAAGCTGTTGCTGGGGCGCTTCCCCGGTGCGGTGGTATCGACGCTGCCGACTGCCCGGGCTGGCGCATCAGGCTTAGTCCCGGAAGGAGCGCAGCAAGGGCTTGCGACTTCTGCTGAAGTCAACGACAAGGCTGAAACTCTGTTCGCTGCGGGGCAAGAGGCCTATGACCGCAGTGACGCTGCGGCGGCTCTGGAGTCACTGAATCAGCTTCTCAATTTGCCGCCCAATTCTGCGACGCGCAAGGCGCAACAACTTGTCGGTCAGGCAAGGCTCAAGCTGGGTGACGTGGAGGGCGCTCGCAGTGAGTTCGAATTATTTATCAGCCTCTACCCGACCGGTCAGGCGAGCGAGCGGATTCGCGAACAGTTAGCCAGTCTTCCCGCGAAGACGGTTGCCCCCCCTGAAAGCAAGCTTGCCGAAGAAGTTGCGTCCCCCTGGAGTGGATCGCTTTCTGCTTTTTACTTCGGTGGCAAATCGAAAACCCGCTCGCAGGAATTTCAGGACTCTCCCATCAGTGGCTTGCCGCAACTGGCGAGCACCAACGACATTTCCGACACGGTTCAAAACCAGTTACAGACGACGATGGATTTGAGTTGGCGGCGTCGGAATGCCGAGAGTGACACCCGATTTGTCTTGCGCGATTCCTACACGGCTGACTTCCGGCCGAACGGGCGTGACCGCAACCGCTTGTCGGCGCTTTACCTGGACCGGCGGTCTTTCGTCAACGGAACCAGTTTTCGGGTCGGAAGGCAGTCGCCCACGGGTGGTGGTGTGCTATATCGATTTGACGGGCTTCAGGGCGGCTACGCGTTTGCGCCTAAGTGGAAGATCAATGCCGTGGCCGGTGTGCCCACAGATGAACTACTGGATACTCGCCGACGGCTATATGGTGCGTGGATTGACGCGGAGGCCCTGACCAACGAGTTAAGCGGAAGCCTTTACTTCAATCAACAAACGATTGACGCTGCAGTGGACCGGCGCGCAGTGGGAGCAGACTTGCGATATTTCAGCGGCGGAGTCTCCGCGTTCAGTCAGCTGGACTACGACACCATCCTGAAAAAAGTCAACATCGCGTCCGTGCAGGGCACCTGGCAGTTGCCCGACACAACCGTGTTCAATTTCCTTTTTGACCGGCGTGCCACCCCAATCCTGTCTTTGGGTAACATCCTTTTTTTTCCTGACCCCAATTTGCCCACGCCCGCTAGGCGACTGCAGGATCTTTTGGCGACAAATACACTTGCCTCTCTCAGGGATCAGGTAAGGGGAATCACCGCGTTCCAGACTCAGGCCTTGCTAGGCGTGACGACGCCAGTTTCTCCAAATTGGCAAGTTGGTTCTGACCTGCGCTTTACCAAGGTTGGCGAAGTCAAGCCTGTGCCCATTATTCTCCCAGCCGGCAGCCCAAGCACGGGCAATATTTGGAGTGTGGGTGCCCAAGTGATAGGCTCGAACATTTATTCCACGCGTGACACGCAACTTTTCAATGCAAGTGTTTTGCGCGGTCCCACTTACCGGGGCACTCTCCTCGCCTACAACAACCTCTCCAGCATTGGACCGAACTGGCAGGTTGAGCCTTCATTGAACTTTTATACGCAGAGCGATTCCACCGGTTTGAAGAATACGCGCTGGACTCCGGGCTTGCGTGTGACCTATCGGGCGATGCAAAAAATCTCGCTAGAGTCAGAGTTCTCTTATCAGCGGTCAAAGCTGACCTCTCCCACCCGGTCGGAGTCGTCGAATCTTGCTTTTTACTATTTGGGGGTGCGCTACGATTTCTGATTTTCCCGGTCCGGGGTGGTTGATTGCAAAAGGGCTGAGCTGCCGTCGAGCCGGTGAATGGCTTTTCAAGGGTCTCGATTTCAAGTGTCAGCCCGGACAAATTCTCTGGTTGCGTGGTTCGAATGGCAGTGGCAAAACCAGTTTGCTTCGAATTCTGGCGGGGCTTTCTCAAGCGGATGAGGGCCAGCTCGCTTTTCACATCAAAGACATACACGCCTTCAGAAAAACGCTTGTGTACATCGGTCACACCAACGGGTTAAAGGACGATTTAAGTGCTCTGGAGTCGCTCGCAATTGTTGCCCGGCTGCATGGGCGGGCTTTCGACCAGGAAACCTTGGGCCTTGCGCTTCGTCGCCTGGCGATTCATCATCGCCGCCATGTGGTGGTGCGCAACCTTTCGCAAGGGCAGCGGCGTCGCGTCGCGCTGTCCCGACTGGCGCTGGAGCGCGATGCTGGCCTGTGGGTACTTGACGAGCCTTTCGATTCACTGGACGCCGAGGGTATCGAAGCCATTAACCGTTTGTTAACGGAGCATCTAGGGCGGGGCGGCGGGGTGGTCATGACCTCTCATGTGCCGCTGAATCTTGTGGGCGCAAACGTCCTGCAGATGGAACTCGGTAGAGGCGTCTCGGCATGAGTCTGGGCGTGTTGTGGCTGGTGGCTGGGCGTGATCTTCGGCTTGCACGGAGGCGAAGGTTCGAAGCCTTGCTACCGGTCGCTTTTTTCGTTTTTGCAGCCAGTCTTTTTCCACTTGGTGTTGGGCCGGAGCCGCAAATCCTGAGGCAAATTGCACCCGGCGTGGTGTGGGTATGTGCTTTGCTGGCGGCCATGCTTTCGCTCGGTACGCTGTACACCGGCGATCAAGCGGATGGCTCGCTCGAGCAGATGCTGCTGTCGAGCCAGTCTGCCGTCTTGATTGCAGCTGGCAAGTCGCTGGCGCACTGGCTGCTGACAGGTCTGCCTCTGATACTGACGGCGCCGTTGCTGGGTCTACTCTTTGATATGCGGCAAGCCGCTATCATCACAATGACAGCGAGCCTGTGCCTCGGGACGCCAATTTTGAGTCTGCTGGGAGGTGTTGGCGCCGCGCTGACGCTGGGACTCCGAAGCGGTGGTGTGCTAATACTTTTACTGGTTTTGCCGCTGTGCATACCGGTGTTGATCTTCGGCAGTGGTGCAGTTGCCATGGTGGATGCTGGCCTTTCCGCAAGCGGACATTTTTCGCTGCTGGCCGCGCTTTTGCTGTTGTCATTGGTGGGCGCCCCCCCAGCAGCTGCAGCGGCGTTGCGTATCTCCACTTCGTGAAGTAGGTTGCTGAATCTTCAGCTATGTTTTCTGGTACCAGGCCTTGAACTCCATTTTTACTTTTGCCGCGCCGTCCCGGTTCTATTCCTTGAGCAGCAAACTGTTACCTTGGCTTTGGTTCATGGCCATATTGTTTGCGCTCGCCGGGCTCTATGTCGGATTTTTGGTAGCGCCAACTGACGCCACGCAAGGCGATGCGTACCGGATCATCTTCATTCATGTACCGGCGGCCTGGATGTCCATGCTGCTCTATCTGGTGATGGCGGGATGGGCAGTGATCGGCTGGGCATTTAATGCGCGGCTCGCGTCCATGCTTGCGCGCGCCATTGCCCCTACCGGCGCCATGTTCACTTTTCTCGCCCTGTGGAGCGGGGCGTTGTGGGGCAAGCCAACCTGGGGTGCCTGGTGGGTCTGGGATGCACGCCTGACTTCCGAGTTGATTTTGCTTTTTTTGTACGTTGGTTATATGGCCCTGACCGAATCAATTGATGACGTGCGCCGTGCTGACCACGCTGGCGCCTTACTGGCGCTAATTGGCGCTGTGAACGTGCCTATCATCTATTTCTCGGTGCGATGGTGGAACACGCTGCACCAGGGAGCAACTATCAGCATGTCCGTGGCGCCTAAAATGGCAGACACCATGCTGAACGCCATGCTGTTGATGACCGTGGCCTGTTGGGCCTATGCGTTTGCGGTGGTTTTTCAGCGAACCCGGGCCATCGTGCTGGAGCGGGAAGCTCACGCGGACTGGGTTGTTGCCCTTGCGAGCAAAACGGCTGAGGTTGCAAAGGCGCCAGCATGACTTGGAACAGCTTGAGCGACTTTATGGCCATGGGCGGATATGGCCTTTATGTCTGGGGCTCGTACGCCCTGGCGTTTGCGTTCATGATGATCGAGCCGTGGCTGGCTGCGCGAAGACACCGGCAGGCATTGCGTGCGCTGGACGAAACCAACTCTCAGGACTAATCCCATATGAAACCTCGCCATCGACGTCTCACCATAGCCGCAGGGGTGCTTTGTGTCGTCGGTATTGCCGCCGCACTGGTGCTCAACGCCTTTCAAAGCAACCTGGTTTTCTTTTACTCGCCTTCCCAGATCGCCTCCAGGGAAGCACCAACGGGACGCACCTTCCGGCTGGGCGGACTGGTCGAAGCCGGCAGCGTCAAACGCGACGGTGTGTCAGTCAGCTTTGTCGTCACTGACACAGCCCGGTCAGTTCCTGTGCGCTACAGCGGCATCCTGCCAGACCTGTTCAAGGAAGGCAAAGGCGTGGTGGCGCAGGGGCAGTTGAAAGACGGCACTTTTGAAGCCCGCGAAGTGCTGGCCAAACATGATGAAAATTACATGCCCCCAGAAGCAGCGGAGGCACTCAAGCGTGCAGCCGAAGTGAATGGGAAAGTTGCAACCACCGTGGTTGCGGAGCCAAAACCATGATTCCTGAAATTGGTCATTTCTTGCTCTGGTTGGGTCTTGGCGTGGCCATCGTCCTTGGCACCTTGCCGATTGTGGGCGCTGCGCGTTCCAATGATGCGTTGATGTCGCTGGCCCGGCCTGCCACCTATGCGCTATTTGCGTTGGTCGTCATTTCATTTATCTGCCTGGCCGTGTCCTTTGTCAGGCACGATTTTTCGGTGCTTTACGTCGCATCCAATTCCAATTCCGCCTTGCCGCTGGAGTTCCGCATAGCCGCTGTGTGGGGTGGGCACGAAGGATCATTGCTGCTCTGGCTGCTGATGCTGTCTGGCTGGATGGTCGCTGTGGCTTACTTCAGTCAGCATTTACCCCTGCCTGTTTTGGCGCGTGTGCTTTCTGTCATGGGCCTGGTCAGCGTAGGCTTCCTGCTTTTTACGCTCACCACGTCCAACCCCTTTGAGCGTCTTTTCCCCGTGCCGTCAGACGGCCGAGATCTCAATCCGCTGCTGCAAGACCCGGGGATGATTTTTCACCCGCCCTTGCTCTACATGGGCTATGTCGGTTTTTCAGTAGCCTTCGCCTTTGCCATCGCAGCCCTGATTGGCGGCAATCTTGATGCGACCTGGGCCCGGTGGACGCGCCCGTGGACCAACATTGCCTGGATGTTTTTGACCATTGGTATCGGTCTGGGCAGCTGGTGGGCCTACTACGAGTTGGGATGGGGCGGCTGGTGGTTTTGGGACCCGGTTGAAAACGCGTCCTTCATGCCGTGGCTTGTCGGAACCGCGTTGATCCATTCGCTGGCAGTCACCGAAAAACGGGGCAGTTTCAAGTCCTGGACGGTGCTGCTCGCCATCACGGCTTTTTCGCTGTCCCTGCTGGGTACATTTTTGGTTCGCTCGGGCGTTTTGTCTTCGGTTCACGCATTTGCAACCGATCCAAAGCGGGGTGTGTTCATCCTGATTTTTCTAAGCATCACGATTGGTTCATCGCTGGCTTTGTACGCCTGGCGCGCGCCCAAAGTCGGGTTGGGGGCGCGGTTTGAACTCGTTTCACGCGAAACCGCATTGCTTGGCAACAACGTGCTGTTTCTGGTGGCCGCTGGCGCAGTGTTGCTTGGCACGCTCTATCCGCTGCTGCTTGACGCACTGGGCATGGGAAAAATTTCGGTCGGCCCGCCCTATTTTGATTC
>JANPFZ010000320.1:0-2779 GCA_031423655.1 Polaromonas sp. | reverse complement strand
CCGTTTTGCCTCGGCTGGTGCGTTTCGCGATGAGATCACATATTCCGCCGGTACTGCCCTCCGACCTCAAACAGCGCATTCGTGATCTGCCCGAGCGAGCAGACGCGCACGGCATCCATCAGCACCTCGAACACGTTGAGGTTTTCAATCACAGCCTTTTGCAGGCGCTTGAGCATCGCGGGCGATTCATCGGCGTGAGTTGCGTGGAACTCGTTCAGACGATTCAGCTGGCTCTGCTTTTCTTCATCGGTCGAGCGCGCCAGTTCGAGATGGTCCTGCACGACCTCGCCGTGCGGATTGCGGAAGGTGTTGACGCCGATGATGGGCAACTCGCCGGTGTGTTTGAGCATTTCGTAGTGCATGGACTCGTCTTGAATCCGGCCGCGCTGGTAGCCAGTCTCCATCGCGCCGAGTACGCCGCCGCGTTCGGCGATGCGCTCGAACTCCAGCAGCACGGCTTCCTCTAACAGTTCGGTCAATTCTTCGATGATGAACGCGCCCTGTGACGGGTTTTCGTTTTTCGCCAGGCCCCATTCGCGGTTGATGATCAGCTGAATCGCCATCGCGCGGCGCACCGATTCTTCGGTCGGCGTGGTGATGGCTTCATCGAAGGCGTTGGTGTGCAGCGAGTTGCAGTTGTCGTAAATCGCGATCAGCGCCTGCAGCGTGGTGCGGATGTCGTTGAACTGAATCTCCTGCGCATGCAGGCTGCGGCCGCTGGTCTGGATGTGGTACTTGAGCTTCTGGCTGCGCTCGTTGGCGCCGTATTTTTCCTTCATCGCCACGGCCCAGATGCGGCGCGCGACGCGTCCCATCACGGTGTATTCCGGGTCCATGCCGTTGGAAAAGAAAAAGCTCAGGTTGGGTGCGAAGTCGTCGATGTGCATGCCGCGCGCGAGATACGCTTCGACGAACGTGAAACCATTCGACAGCGTGAACGCCAGCTGCGAAATCGGATTCGCACCGGCTTCGGCGATGTGGTAGCCGCTGATCGACACGCTGTAGAAGTTGCGCACGTTGTGGTGAACGAAATACTGCGCGATGTCGCCCATGACTTTGAGGCTGAACTCGGTCGAGAAGATGCAGGTGTTCTGGCCCTGGTCTTCTTTCAGAATGTCGGCCTGTACCGTGCCGCGCACATTGGCCAGCACCCATTCGCGGATCTTGGCGGCTTCGGTGGCGGTCGGGTCGCGGTGGTTATCAAGCTTGAACTTCTCCAGATTCTGATCAATCGCGGTGTTCATGAACATCGCCAGAATCGACGGCGCCGGGCCGTTGATCGTCATGCTGACCGACGTGCTGGGGTTGCACAAATCAAAGCCGCCGTACAGCACCTTCATGTCGTCCAGCGTGGCGATCGACACGCCCGAATTGCCGACCTTGCCGTAGATGTCGGGCCGCTCATGCGGGTCGTTGCCGTAGAGCGTGACCGAGTCGAACGCGGTCGATAGCCGCTTCGCCGCCATGCCCTCGCTGAGCAGCTTGAAGCGCGTGTTGGTGCGAAACGCATCGCCTTCGCCGGCGAACATGCGGGTTGGGTCTTCGCCTTCGCGCTTGAAGGCAAACGTGCCGGCGGTGTAGGGGTAGCTGCCGGGCACGTTGTCGAGCATCAGCCACTTCAGCACTTCGCCATGGTCTTCGTACTTGGGCAGGCTGACCTTGCGGATCGGTGTGCCTGACAGCGATTTGGTGACCAGCGCGGTGCGGATTTCCTTGTCGCGAATTTTCACGACGTATTCATCGCCGGAGTAAGCCTGCTGCATGTCAGGCCACTGGTTCAGCAGCGCGCGCGCATCGGCGTCCATGCGCGCCTTGCGCGTTCCCGCGAGGTCGAGCGCGGCCTCGGCGGCGGGGGCGCGCTCGGGCTTGTCAATCTTCAGCATCTCGGCGGCGGCCTTGAGCTGCTGCACTTCGCGTGCCAGCCGGGACTGCGCAATCGCACGTTTTTTGTAGCCGCGCACGGTGTCTGAAATTTCGGCAAGATAACGGGTGCGTGCTGCGGGCACCACGGGCGTCTGGTTGGTGCTGTGGCGAACGCCAGCTTTGGGCAGCGTGCCTTCACCGAGCTTGACGCCCAGCGCGATCAGGCGCGGCTTCATCGCCTGATACAGCGCGGTCACGCCGTCGTCATTGAAGCGCGCGGCCAGGGTGCCGAATACCGGCATCTCTTCGAGCGGGCGTCCCCAGGCTTCCTTGTTGCGCTGCACTTGTTTGGCGACGTCACGCAGTGCATCGAGCGAGCCTTTGCGGTCGAACTTGTTGATGGCGACGAACTCGGCGAAGTCCAGCATGTCGATTTTCTCGAGCTGACTGGCGGCGCCAAACTCGGGCGTCATCACGTACAGCGGCACATCGACATGCGGCACGATGGCCGCGTCACCCTGGCCGATGCCCGAGGTTTCGACAATGATCAAGTCAAAGCCGGCGCACTTGCAGGCGGCAATCACATCTGGCAGGGCGGCTGAAATTTCACTGCCGAAGTCGCGTGTGGCGAGGCTGCGCATGAAAACACGCGCGTTACTCCCTCCCCCGCTGGCGGAGGGTGGGGTGGCGGCGGTTTCTGAATTTAGAGTTTGCGTTTGATCCTGCCCCCATCCCTGCCTTCCCCCAGCGGGGGAAGGAGTGGGGATTGTCGTTGTCCACGGACTGATCGCATTCATGCGAATCCGGTCACCGAGCAGCGCACCGCCGCTCTTGCGCCGCGACGGATCGATCGAGATCATCGCCACGCGCAAGCTGTCGTTCTGGTCCAGCCGCAGCCGGCGAATCAGCTCGTCGG
>JANPFZ010000319.1:0-1641 GCA_031423655.1 Polaromonas sp. | reverse complement strand
TTGCCGTCGCACGCGGCATGACCTTGATCCCACCCTACGACCACCCCGATGTCATCGCGGGGCAGGGCACGGCGGCCAAAGAGCTGTTTGAAGAAGTCGGCGAACTGGACTTTTTGTACGTCTGTCTGGGCGGTGGCGGGCTGCTCAGCGGCTCGGCGCTGTCAGCGCGGGCGCTGTCGCCCCAATGCAGGGTCTATGGCGTGGAGCCGGAAGCCGGCAACGACGGCCAGCAGTCTTTTCGCACAGGCCGCATCGTGAATATTCCTACGCCGAAAACGATTGCCGACGGTGCGCAAACGCAGCATCTGGGCCAGTACACCTTCGGCATCATCCGGCGCGATGTGGATGACGTGCTGACCGTCAGCGACGCGCAGCTGGTCACGGCGATGCGCTTTTTTGCCGAGCGCATGAAGATGATCGTGGAGCCGACCGGTTGCCTGGGTTTTGCGGCGACGTGCGAAGCCGGCGCCGTGCGGGCGGGCAAGCGTGTAGGTGTGATCATCAGCGGGGGGAATGTGGATTTGAAGCGATTCGCACAGCTGGTTGGCTAGCCGTGCTCTTCGTTCCTCCCCCAAAGGCGGGAAGGAGTCATGCGGAGCTTGTTGTGAGTGAAAACGGCCTGTAGACCTCGCATATCGTGCGTAAGCAGCTATAAATTTAATAGCGACTGCGTAACGCAGTCCTCGCATAAAAACTCAAGCTGACATCCCTTCGCTGCTCAAATGCAGCACCCGGTCGGCGCGTCCGGCAGCCGCTTCCGAATGCGTGACCAGCACCAGCGACGCGCCGTGCTCGCGGGTCTGCGCGATCAGCGCGTCCATCACTTTGGCGGCGGTGGTTGGGTCCAGATTGCCGGTGGGCTCGTCGGCCAGCAGCAGGCCGGGGCGGTGGACCAGCGCGCGTGCAATCGCCACGCGCTGCAACTGGCCGCCACTCAATTGCTGCGGCAGGCGCGCGCCCAGGCCGGCAAGACCCACCGCGTCAAGCATGGCCTGCACCCGTGCATCGTCGGCCTGGCCGAGCAGCAACAGCGGCAGCGCCACGTTCTGCGCCACGTCGAGGTGCGGCAACACATGAAACGCCTGAAACACAAAGCCGACATGCTGACGGCGCTGCAGCGCGCGCTGATCGTCGGTCATCGCCTGCAGGTCGGCGCCGTTGAGCTGCACAGTGCCTTGGTCCCAGCAGTCCAGGCCCGCCATGCAGTTGAGCAGCGTTGATTTACCAACGCCCGATTCGCCGACGATGGCGACGAATTCACCCGGCGCCACATCAAGCGTGACATGGCTGAATACGGCGTTGTCGCCGTAGCGTTTGCTCAGGTTCTTGACCTGGAGCGTCCATGGCGAATTCATTTGCGCAATGACCTCACATGGGCAAGCACTTGCGCCAGCGCGTCCGGCGCATCGCAGGGCACGATACGCCGCTGCGGCATCGAGCGCAGCCAGGTGATCTGGCGCTTGGCGAGCTGGCGTGTGGCAAAAATGCCTTTGTCGCGCAGCCCGGCCGTAGCGGATTTGCTGTCGAGCGCTTCCCACGCCTGGCGGTAGCCGACGCAGCGCATCGACGGCAAATCGGGATGCAGGTCGCCGCGCGCGCGCAGCGCTTTGACCTCATCGAGAAAGCCAGCGGCGAGCATGG
>JANPFZ010000318.1:0-29706 GCA_031423655.1 Polaromonas sp. | reverse complement strand
AACCCGGAAGAAAACGAAACCCTGTTCGAGCGATTCATCAGCCGCGAACGCCGCGAGCCGCCTGATATCGATGTCGATTTTGAACACCAGCGGCGAGAAGAAGTCATTCAATACATCTACGAAAAATACGGCCATGACCGTGCTGCCATTGCCGCCACCGTGACCTGTTATCGCCCCCGCAGCGCGCTACGCGACGTCGGCAAGGCGCTTGGCATCGAGTTGCCATTGATCGAGGAATTCGCCCGCGAACATTTCTGGTTCGACGGCAGCCAGATTCTGGAGAAAAAACTCGAAGAAATCGGGTTGCAGGCCGATGCTGGCCCGGTGTTGCAGTGGCTTGAGTTGTCGGTGCAACTGATCGGCTTTCCGCGTCATCTGGGCCAGCACGTCGGAGGCTTCGTACTGACGCAAGGCAAGCTCACGCGGCTGGTGCCGGTTCAGCCCGCCACGATGGAGCACCGCCGCATCATCCAGTGGGACAAAGATGATCTCGACGCGATGGGCTTGCTCAAGGTTGATGTGCTGGCGCTTGGCATGCTGTCGGCCATCAGGCGCTGCCTGCACTTGATTGACGAAACGCGCGGCGGCGAGTTGCAGATGCATCAGATCAAATCCGGTGATGCGCCCACCTACGACATGATTTGCGAGGCCGACACGGTGGGCGTGTTCCAGATCGAAAGCCGCGCGCAGATGTCGATGCTGCCGCGCCTGCAGCCGCGCTGCTTTTACGACCTGGTGGTTGAGGTCGCCATCGTGCGGCCAGGGCCGATTCAGGGCGGCATGGTGCATCCATACCTGAAAAACCGCGACATCGTGCGCAAGGGCGGCCAGCTCGACAACACCTATCCAGAGCTCGGCGCGGCATTGGGCCGAACGCATGGTGTGCCGATTTTCCAGGAGCAGGTGATGCAGATTGCGATGATCGCCGCTGACTTCACGGCAGACGAGGCCGATGATTTGCGTCGCTCGATGGCGGCGTGGAAGCGCAAGGGCGGCGTACACCGTTTTTATCACCGCCTGGTCGACCGCATGATCGAAAAAGGCTACGAGCCCGAGTTTTCAGAACGTATTTTCAGCCAGATCGAAGGCTTTGGTGAATACGGCTTTCCTGAAAGCCATGCGGCAAGTTTTGCCAAGCTGGTGTACGTCAGCTGCTGGCTGAAATGCCATGAGCCCGCATGCTTTCTGGCGGCGATGATCAATTCGCAGCCGATGGGTTTTTATTCGCCGTCGCAACTGGTGCAGGACGCGCGCAAGCACGGCATCGCAGTGCGGCCGCTGGATGCGACAGTGAGCCAGTGGGATTGCACGCTGGAAGATTTCCTGCAAACCAATCTGGCGCCCCAAGATGGAACTCCCGAACCATTCGGGCTGAGCCTGTCGAAGCCCTTCGACAGGCTCAGGGAGAACGGATTGGGGAAGGACCGGGCTCCCGTTTACCCCGGAATCCGCCCGAACCAGCCTGCAGTGCGCTTGGGGCTGCGTCTGGTTTCGGGACTTTCTGAAGCAGCCGCGATACGCATTGCCCAGGCACGCAAACAATTGCCATTCAAGTCGGCCGAAGACCTGGCGCTGCGCGCGCAACTCGGCACACTGGAGATGAACGCACTGGCTGCTGCCGACGCCTTGCTCACGCTATCAGGCCATCGCCGCCAGCAGGTGTGGGAAGCCGCTGCCATCAAGCCTGCGCCGCAATTGCTCAAAGGCGTGCCGACGCATGAGGCTCCGCTGCAGTTGCCTGATACACCCGAGGGCGAAAATATCCTGTTCGACTACGCCGCTACCGGCCTCACGCTGCGGCGGCATCCGCTCGCCTTGCTAAGGGCTCGTCTGGCCGGCAAAGGCTTGCTCAGTGCGGACGAACTCAATGCGCTGCCCGACGGAAGGGAAGTCGCCGCCTGCGGCATCGTCACCCTGCGTCAGCAACCACAAACCGCCAAGGGCACGATTTTTGTCACGCTCGAAGACGAAACCGGGCCGGTCAATGTGATTGTGTGGAAGTCATTGCGTAACACCCAGCGCGAAGAGGTCATGCACGCACGGCTGCTGGCGGTGCATGGTGTGTGGCAACGCAGCGAGGAAGACGGCCGGGCCAAAGGTTACGGCGCGGTGCGCAATCTGGTGGCGCACCGGCTGGAAGATTTGACACCGCTATTGGGGCGGCTGGGCACGACTAGCCGGGATTTTCATTAAGCGCTTGAGGAAATTCAGATACTCGGAAAAGTGCGGTGGGCGTGCTCCAGCAAAGCCTCTACTTCCTCGTCGCTGGTCTGATCGAAGTGCCTATACCACCGCCCCACGGCGCGAAACGGCTCTGGTGTGGCGGCGCAGACAAGCTCATCGGCCAGGCCTTGCAACTGCCGGCAGCTTTCGGCGGCACCGACTGGCACTGCAGCCACCAGACGCGCTGGCTGCTGCTGTTGGACCGACAGCAAGGCGGCGCGCATGGTCGCGCCCGTGGCCAGCCCGTCATCGACAACGATCACCGTGCGGCCGCGCAATTGAACGGCGGGGCGTTGGCCGCGATAGAGCTGCTCGCGCCGCGCCAGTTCGGCCTCTTCACGCGCCACCACGGCTGCCAGTGCGTCGGGCGATATCGCCAGGCTAGAGAGGTCACTCATTGCCCGCACGCCCCCGCCGGCAATGGCCCCGATCGCATATTCCTCATGGCCCGGAAAGCCGAGTTTGCGCACTACGCAAATATCCAGCGGTGCATCCAGCGCCTGCGCTACTTCAAAGGCCACCGGAACGCCACCGCGCGGCAGGGCCAGTACCAGCAGACCGGGCCGTCCGCGGTAGTGCGCCAGTCTTTTGGCCAGCACCTGACCTGCCTGCCGGCGGTCTTTGAAGGGCAGCACGTCTTTCATGGTGACCGCACGCTGGCTCCTTGACATTCAACTGTTGTGGATCGAATGCAAATCATAGGTTCATCGCGGGTGAATCCGCAAGTTCAACAATGATGACAAATCGTGTGACAGACAACACTGCGGGGCAGCGCTGATTTGGCCGCGCAGAATTTACAGCTCAAGCAACGCGTGGCCTCCGGGCACGCGCACGACCGCGAGGCTTGCACAGCGGCGAAGACGGCGTTTATTCAGTCTCGCGTGGCGTCGTGATACCGCGCAGGTACGCGCAGATGAAGAAAATCTTAAGGCAGCTTTTTCACCAGCACATGGCTCTTGCGGTCCAGGTTGTACTTGCGCTTGCGGGCTTCGGGTAGCCAGTCGGTATCAACCTGTACAAAGCCGCGTTTGATGAACCAGTGCATGGTGCGCGTGGTCAGCACAAAGATGCTTTGCAGGCCGGAGGCGCGTGCGCGCTGCTCGATGCGCCGCAGGATTTTTTCACCGTCCCCCTGGCCCTGGCTTTGCGGCGAAACGGTCAGCGCCGCCATCTCTGCGGTTTTGGCTTCGGCGTAGGGATAGAGCGCGGCGCACGCGAAAATCACCCCGTCGTGCTCAATGACGGAATACTGGCCCGCGTCACGTTCGATTTCCGTGCGGTCGCGTTTGACCAGCGTGCCGTCTTTCTCGAACGGCTCAATCAACTGCAGAATGCCGCCGACGTCGTCTGGCGTGGCTTCGCGCAATGACTCCAGTTTTTCATCGATCACCATGGTGCCGATGCCGTCGTGGACGTAAATCTCCAGCAGCAAAGCGCCGTCAGTGGCGAACGGCAATATGTGGCTGCGCTCGACGCCGCCCTTGCAGGCCTTGACGCAATGCTGCAAGTAAAAAGCGGTGTCGCTTGGGCGCTCGCCCGCAGGCAGCGCTGACAGCAGTTTCTCGGCGGCCGCCAGCGGCAGTTCGGTGTCAATCGGGTTGTCTTCGCCCTCCGGCTGGTCGGGGTTGATGCGGATGCCAGGCACTTCCGTCAGAAAAATTAATTTATCGGCCTGCATGGCAATGGCGACCGACGTGGCGACTTCTTCCATCGTCAGGTTGAAGGCTTCGCCGGTCGGCGAAAAACCGAAGGGCGACAACAACACCATCGCACCGAAATTCAGGGTCTGCGTGATGGCCGCCACATCAACCTTGCGCACCAGGCCTGAGTGCTTGAAGTCCACGCCATCCAGAATGCCCACCGGCCGCGCGGTGATGAAGTTGCCGGAAATTACGCGCACGGTGGAGCCCGCCATCGGCGTGTTTGGCAGTCCCTGGCTGAAGGCGGCTTCAATTTCATAACGCAACTGGCCAGCGGCTTCCTGGGCGCTGTCGAGCGCCACTTCGTCGGTGATGCGCATGCCGTGTGAATATCTGGCTTCGTGGCCCTTGGCTTTGAGTTGCTCGTTCACCTGCGGCCTGAAGCCGTGTACCAGCA
Organism: Polaromonas sp.; assembly: GCA_031423655.1. Lineage (GTDB taxonomy): Bacteria > Pseudomonadota > Gammaproteobacteria > Burkholderiales > Burkholderiaceae_C > Polaromonas. The sequence continues at coordinate 25,386 of JANPFZ010000318.1, read as the reverse complement.
CCACCTTGACGCCCATGCTCTGGATCAGTGCCAGGTCTTGCGCGATGTGCTGCAACTTGCCGGCGGCAATCGCTTCACCGGCAAGGCCGACCACAAAGGTCTTGCCGCGATGCGTGTGGATATAAGGCGCCACCGAGCGGAACCACGGAACAAAGGTGAAATTGAAAACGGTGGACATGAGCGCTTTCGGATTCAGGAGTCAATCTGGCTGTTGCAAAAGGCGGCTCGGGAGTGGACCGGTCGCACGCCCCGCGCGATGGCAGGGTGGGGGAAAAATTGCCCCGAGTGTAAGGGAAGCAGCGTGGCCCCAGCAGGTCGGGCAGGGCAGTGGCCTGAGCGGGGAATCGGCAAGAACGTCGATAATCGAGAACTCCCCAACGGCTTGCGCCTGCTGCTTGTTTTCATTCAGCGTTTCCTTCAATTTCACCGGTTCTTCCTTGTCCTCGTCACCGCTAGTCATTACCGACATCACCTTTCCCGATTCGCTGCCGGTCACCGCCAGGCGCAATGACATCACCGCTGCGCTGAATGCCAACCAGGTCATCATTGTTTGCGGAGAAACCGGTTCCGGAAAAACCACGCAGCTGCCCAAAATTGCCCTGGCCATGGGCCGGGGCAAGCTCAACTACGCGCCGGGGCAGCGCGCAAAACTGATTGGCCACACGCAGCCGCGCCGCATCGCCGCATCCAGCGTGGCCAAACGCATTGCCGAAGAGCTGAAGACCACGCTGGGCGATGTGGTCGGCTACAAAGTGCGCTTTCAGGACCGGCTAAGCCGCGATGCGTCAGTCAAGCTGATGACCGACGGCATCTTGCTGGCCGAAACGCAAACCGATCCGCTGCTGAACGCCTATGACACCATCATCATTGACGAGGCGCATGAGCGCAGCCTGAATATCGATTTTCTGCTCGGCTATCTGCGCCAGTTGCTGCCGCGTCGGCCCGATCTGAAAGTGATCATCACGTCGGCGACGATTGATGCGCAGCGGTTTGCGGATTATTTTGGGTCTGCTAAAGGGTCGGCACCGGTCATCATGGTGTCGGGCCGCATGTTTCCGGTCGAGCAGCGCTACCGGCCGTTTGAAGAGTCGCGAGACTATGACCTGAACGATGCGATTGCCGATGCCGTCGATGAGCTGTGGCAGAACCCTCACAGCGCCGGCGATATTCTGGTTTTCCTGCCGGGCGAGCGCGAGATTCGCGAAGCGGCTGATCATTTGCGCAAGCATTTGGCGCACCAGCCGCTGACTCGCAATGCCGAAGTGCTGCCGTTGTTTGCGCGGCTGAGCCAGGCCGAACAGGACCGTATTTTTGACGGGCACAGCGGCCGCCGCATCGTGCTTGCGACCAACGTGGCCGAGACTTCGCTCACTGTGCCAGGCATCCGGTACGTGATTGACGCAGGAACGGCGCGTGTGAAGCGCTACAGTTTCAGGAGCAAGGTCGAGCAGCTGATGGTCGAGCCGATTTCGCAGGCAGCGGCTAATCAGCGCGCCGGCCGCTGCGGCCGGGTGGCTGATGGCATCTGCATACGCCTGTATGACGAGCCCGATTTCATGGGGCGGCAGCGCTTCACCGACCCTGAGATATTGCGTAGCTCGCTGGCCTCGGTCATTTTGCGCATGAAGGCGCTGCACCTGGGCGCGATTGAAAACTTCGCCTTCATCGAACCACCGCAGGGCCGCGCAATGGCCGACGGCTACCAGCTGCTGGCCGAACTGGGCGCGGTCGATGACGACAACGAACTGACCGCCGTGGGCCGGACGCTCGCCAAGCTGCCGCTGGACCCTCGTGTGGGCCGGATGATCCTGGAAGCTAAAGATCGCGGCGCACTGGATGAAGTGCTGGTGATTGCCAGCGCGCTGAGCGTGCAGGATGTGCGCGACCGGCCGATGGACAGGCAGGCCCAGGCCGATCAGGCGCATGCCAAGTTTGATGATGAGAAGAGTGAGTTTGTTGGCTACCTCAAGCTGTGGAAATGGCTGGGCGATTCGCGCGGTGGCCATGACGCGGTGCATAAGCTGACCAATCGTCAGCACGAAACCCTGCTGCGAGAAAACTACATCAACATGCGCCGCGTGCGCGAATGGCGGGACATCCATTCGCAGCTGCAAAGCACTATCGGTGAGCAGGGCTGGCACCTCAATGACAAGCCCGCCAGCTATGAGCAGCTGCACCTGTCGATGCTGTGCGGTCTGCTGGGCAACCTGGGTTTGAAGAACGACGAGGAAGACTGGTATCTGGGTGCGCGCGGCATCCGCTTTTACCGCCACCCCGGGGCCAAGCTGAGCAAAAAGCCCGGCCGCTGGATTGTGGCGGCTGAACTGGTGGAGACCACGCGCCTGTTTGGTCGCGGTATTGCCAACATTGAGCCGCAATGGGTCGAGCAAGTCGCGGGTCACCTATTGAAAAAACAACTGCTTGACCCCCACTGGGAAAAGAAGGCCGCGCAGGTGACGGCGCTGGAGCGGGCCACGCTGTATGGCCTGGTGATTTACAACGGGCGCCGGGTCAATTTCGGACGGGTCGACCCGGTCACCGCGCGGGAAATCTTTATTCGTGAAGCATTGGTGGCCGGCAACTGGGAGACAAAGCTGCCATTTCTGGCGGCCAACGACAAGCTGATTACCCAGGTGCAGGACCTGGAGCACAAGGCGCGCCGACAGGACGTGCTGGTCGATGAAGAGTTGATCTACGCGTTTTATGACCAGCAGCTGCCGCCAGACATTTGCAGTGGTGCGAGCTTTGAAAGCTGGTACAAGGCCGAGGTCAAAAAGCAGCCGCAGCTGCTGCTTCTGACGCGTGACGAGTTGATGCGCCACGAAGCGGCCGGCATCACATCGCAGGCTTTTCCGAAGACCGTGCGACTCGGCGGTGTGGACTGCAGCGCGACCTATTTGCATGAGCCCGGTGATTCGAAAGACGGCGTAACGGTCGATGTGCCGCTGTTCGCGTTGAATCAGGTCAATGAAGAGCGCTGCGAGTGGCTGGTGCCGGGCATGCTGAAGGACAAGGTCCAGGCGCTGATCAAGACGCTGCACCAGCGCCCGCGCTCACGGCTGGTGCCCTTGCCCGAGACCGCGACCCGTATGGCCGAAGAACTGAATCAGCCCGCAGTTTTCGGCAGTGGTTCATTGACTGATGCCGTCGTCAAGCTGGTCTGCAAGGCCACGTCGCTGGAGATCAAACGCGGCGACATCAAGCTGGACATGCTGGCGCCGCATTTGTTTATGAATTTCAGGGTGCTGGATGAACACGGGCGGCAACTGGGCACGGGCCGTAACATCGGCGCGCTGAAGGCAGAACTGGGTGCGCAGGCGCGCGGTGCATTCCAGGCGCTGGCCAGTTTGAAAGGCTTGGGCAGACTCGGTGGATCGGATGTCGCGGGTGAGCTGCCAGCTGGTCAAAATCGGTTAGTTACCCCAGTTTCATCATCAAATAGCCCTCTAGCCCAGGTAGAACGTGCGCAAGCAGCTATAAAAAATATAGCGCCGAAAGTTTCAGAGCGCTACACCAGCTGGAGTTTTGGCGAACTGCCGGAGTTGCTGGAAATTAGAAAGGGCGCTCAAACGCTGATCGGATTCCCGGCGCTGATTGATCTGGGCGATGCGGGCGGCGGCGCTGTCACGATTGAAGTTTTCGATGAGCCTGACGTGGCAGCGGCCAGGCATCTTGAAGGTCTGCGAAGACTGTTTTCGCTGCAGATCAAGGACGCACTGAAGTATCTTGAAAAAAATCTGCCCGAGCTGCAAAAAATGGCGACCGCATTCATGCTGGTGGGGCGCAACGCAGACCACTCGGGCGGCGGAACGCTAGAAGAGTTGCGGGCGCAAATCATTGACGTGGCGCTGGACCGTGCCTTTCTGCTCGAACCGTTGCCCACCAATGAAACCGGGTTTAAAAAGCGGGTCGATGAAGGGCGAGGGCGCCTGACGCTGATTGCCAGTGAGGTGGCGCGCACTGCGGCTAGCATTCTGGCGGAATACGCGCTTGCGCAGCGCAAGATCAAGGACACCAAGAACGCGCCGGAAGCCACAGCCGACGCGGCTCAGCAGTTGCAGCGGCTGGTGCCAAAGCGCTTTTTGATCAGCACGCCTTATCCGCAGCTTCAGCACCTCACGCGCTACCTGAAGGCGATCACCCTGCGGCTGGAGAAGTGGCGCGGCGACCCGGCACGGGACGCCGCCCGCATGGCCGAGCTGCGTCCGCAGGAGCAGCGCTATTGGCGTCTGGCGACCGAGCGCAAGGGTGCGACGGACACGCGCATGCAGGAATTTCGATGGTTGCTGGAAGAGCTTCGAGTCAGCTTTTTTGCGCAGGAGCTTCGCACGCCGCAGCCGGTGAGCATCAAGCGGCTGGACAAGGCGTGGACGCAGCTCAACCATTGAACCATCTAATCCAGATTACTCAGACAAAAAAAAGGTCATGCAGCCATGACCTTTTTCTCAAAACGTTGTTGGATCTAGATGCGCCCCATCAGCAGCAAAATGATCAGCACGACAACTATCAAACCGAGGCCGCCGCTGGGTCCATAGCCCCAGTTCTTGCTATGGCCCCACGTAGGCAATGCGCCCACCAAGATGAGAATAAGGACGATGAGCAGGATAAGCGAGAGGGACATTGAGATACTCCTTGTTATGTAGCTTGATTGTTGCCCTGTGAGCTGGATATTCAAGCAGGAAGGAAGGCCGTTGACCCGTCAGGGCTTGCCTACACTTGTTTACAGTCTGGCCAGTCGTTCCAATGCCGTATTCAAGGTGTCGTCTTTTTTTGCAAAGCAAAAGCGAACCACACGCTGGTCAAAGCCATCGGCGTAAAAAGCCGAAAGTGGAATCGCTGCCACGCCGATTTCAGCGGTCAGCCATTTACAAAATTCAGCTTCCTTCAAGTCACTGACTTCCGAGATGTCTACGCATTGAAAATAGCTGCCTTCACTGGGCAGAAGTTTGAAGCGGGTGTTGGCCAGGCCGCTGCGAAACAGATCGCGCTTGCGCTGGTAGAAAGCGGGCAGATCAAGGTAAGCCGCCGTGTGGTTCATGTAGCTAGCCAAGCCGTATTGCACTGGTGTATTCACGGTAAACACGTTGAACTGATGCACCTTTCGGAACTCTGCAGTCATTGAGGCGGGGGCTGCCACGTAACCGACTTTCCAGCCGGTCACATGGTAGGTTTTGCCAAAGCTGCTGACGATAAAAGCGCGCGCCGCCAGACCCGGAAACCGCGTGGCGCTCTGGTGAATCTGTCCTTTGTCAAAGTCAAACACCATGTGTTCATAAACCTCGTCGCTGATCAGAAGCACTTCCGTGGGGGCCAAAATTTCCTGAAGTTTCAGCATGTCGGCCTCAGTCCAGACGGTGGCGCTCGGGTTGTGCGGTGAGTTGACGATGATGGCGCGCGTTCTGCTGGTCATGGCCGCCGATATCTTGTCGAAGTCGGGCCGGAACGCACCCGGCGTCAACGCGACGCGAACCACCTTGCCACCCGCCAGCTCCACATTGGGCACGTAGCTGTCGTAGCAGGGCTCCAGCACGATAACTTCATCGCCCGGGTGGACCACCGCCAGAATGACCGTGAGGATGGCCTGCGTGGCGCCAGCGGTGATGGTGATTTCTGAATCGGGATCGTAGCTGCGGTCATGCAGCGTACGGATTTTTTTTGCAATAGCCTGGCGCAGCGGCGGCACACCCGTCATCGGCGGATACTGGTTCAGGCCTTGCGTCATCGCGTCAGTGACCGCTGTGATCAACCGCGGATCGCAGTCAAAGTCAGGAAAGCCTTGCCCCAGGTTGACAGCGCTTTTCTCTGTAGCGAGCGACGACATCACAGTAAATATCGTCGTACCGACGTTGGGGAGCCGGCTGGCAAGCTGTGGCGTCTTTTCCGAAACGGTGGCCGTTCGAACTTGCGAGTCGATCAGGGTGGACGTGGTCATAGGCTTCGCAGGTTGCAAGTGGCTCGTTACAGGTCGTATCGAGTGCGGCCCGACATGGCCTGGGTGATCATGGCGCGGTCTAGCTTGTCGCTGACCAGCTCGGCAAACTTGTAGACAAAATTGCGCAGATAAGCGCTCCGCTTGAATGCCACGCGGGCCACGTTCATGCCGAAGAGCGAGCCCGCCGGGATAGCCAGCAGGTCGCCATTGGTGCCGTCATCCCTCAAAGCCATTTCCGCCACGATGCCGACGCCTAGACCCAGCCGCACGTAGGTCTTGATAACGTCGGAATCAATGGCTTCGAGCGCGATACGCGGTTGCAAATGTTTGGCCGCGAAGGCCATATCTATTTTAGTTCGGCCGGTAAACGACGGGTGGTAGGTGATCAGCGGTTCGGCTGCGAGGTCTTCCAGCGTGACGCCTGCTTTTTTTGCCAGTGGGTGGTCTTTGGGCATCACCAGCACGTGCTGCCATTCGTAGCAGGGCAGCGTTACCAGCTCGTCGTACTGCGTGAGCGACTCGGTGGCAATGCCGATCTCTGCCACCTCGTCAATCAACATTCGGGCCACCTGCTCGGGCGAGCCCTGGTGCAGGCTGACATTCACCTTTGGAAAAGCTTCGCGCAGCCTGGCAACCGGCTGCGGCAAAACATATCGGGCCTGGGTGTGGGTGGTGGCTATGGACAGCGTGCCGCTGTCCTGCGCCGAAAATTGCTCGCCAATTCGCCTCAGGTTGCCGACTTCGCGCATGATGAGTTCAATGCTTTTCAGCACATGCTCGCCGGGCTCGGTCACCCGTTTGAGCCGCTTCCCATGGCGCGCAAAAATATCGACGCCCAGCTCTTCTTCCAGTTCGATGATCGCCTTGGACACGCCGGGCTGGGACGTATGCAGCGCCTTGGCGGTTTCCGTGAGATTCAGGTTGCGCCGCACGGCTTCCTGAACGAATCGAAATTGGTGAAGATTCATAGCAAATTCAAGCTGATTGTTGCTTTTATTATGCCATTTTGAAGCATAAATCTACCGTAAAAGCCGGCAGCCAGTACCGGATGTGATGCTGCTAACGAAGTGCCGGAGACAAGGCGATGTCGGCCATCAATGCGGTGAGTTGAGCGTACTCGCCAGCGGTAGGTAAAAGTTCAATGAGAACGCCGGGGTGCGCGGCTTTGACTTGATCAATCAGCAGTGGCAGGTCTTCACGGGCGTGCTTCCCAACACCAAAAAATAGCGGAAAAATCCTGATCTGGCGCGCGCCGCCAGCAATCAGTTCAGTGGCTGCGTCAGGAAGCGATGGCGTGCAAAGCTCAAGGTAGGCACAGCGCACGGCTGTATGGGGCTGACGTGCCCGGATGTCTGCGGCAACTGCCTCGACGGGCATGCGCCACAGCGGGTCGCGTGAGCCGTGAGCAAACAAAATAATACCGGTGGCAATCTGATCGGGCATGTTTGGGAGTGGAGGGTTAACAGACATTTTTAGCGCGAAACAATCAGCGCCTGAAGACCAGCCAGCCGAAGGCGCCCAGTGATACGGTCATGTAAAGGAGGCCAGGCGCCGCTGCGGCCAGCCACGGCTGCCAGCTTCGCAGATTGCCAATGTAGCCAAACACATTGTTGAGCAGGAAAAAGCTGATTCCGATCATCACGCCGGCGAACACATAGCCAGCAATACCACCAGAGCGGAAATGAAGGTAGGCAAAGGGCAAGGCCAGCATCACCATCACCAGGCAACTGAGTGGATAAAAAACCTTCTTCCAGAACTCGATTTCGTAGCGCTGGGCGGTCTGGCCATTGGCGTCGAGATGGCGGACATAGTTGAACAGGTCGATCGTTGCCATGCGCTCGGGCTTGAGAAGGGCCACCGACACCATCTCGGCGCTGATGTCGCTGCGCCAGCGAAAAGTCTCCAGCGCTGACCGGTTGATCCGAGCGGCATCTGCTGCCGTGCCGCCGGGACTGCCGCGCGTGCCGAATTCCAGGCGAGTGGCCTGGCTGAGCAGCCATGCGTTCCCCTCATCAAATCGGGCGGTCGGTGCTTCGGTGGTCGACACCACCTGGCCCTGGTTGTTGAACTCAAAAATCTTGATGCCCTGCATCAGATTTTCGGGCGACAAGGCTTTGACGTTGACGACGTAGTTGTTGTAGGTCTGCTTTTCTTTCAACCATGCACCGGTCTGGCCCACCGTGATCTTGTCTTGATACCTTGCCTTGAGCAACTGCGCCGCCCGGTTGCTGGCGGGGGCGAGATAGTCACCCACGGCGAAACTCAGGAAAACGAAAAAAGCGCCCAGACCGAGCAATAGTCTGAGTGCGCGCCATGGCCCCAAACCGCTTGTACGCAAGATGGTGTATTCAGAGCTCTGAGCCAGGCGAGCCATCACGAAAATGGTGCCTATGAGCACTGAAATGGGCAGAAGCTCATAGAGATGATTCGGGACAAGCAGTGCGACATAAAGCATCGCATGACGAATCTGGTAAATGTTGGCAGCAGCATCAAGCCCCAAATTCCTGCCGAGGTACTGAAGTTCGTCTACGAGATCAAAGAACAGAAACAGGCCAAGGAAACCCAGCGCAACCAGCGCGATGGCAAGCAGCACTTCGCGATAGATGAGTCGGCGAATGGTCTTCATGCAACCAGCTCGTTGTTGCGCATCGCCAAGGGCGGGCGTTGCAGGCGCGGCGCTGGCCTGAGCACCCAGTTGGAATTGCGTTTGACCAGCCAGGCCATAGCCGACAAGAAAACGCCACCGTGCAGCACTACTAGAAAATGACTGAAAGAAACCAGCCCCAAGGAAATCCAGCTTTGGCCGAGGTTGAGCATGTTGTTGTAAACCACAAAGGCCAGCAGGCCGAAGATCAGGTTGCTGCTGCGCCCGGCGCGCGGGTTCACGCTGGAAAGCGCCAGCGCGAGGATGACGATGTTGATGGCTGTCAACGCGAGGCCAAGACGCCAGGCCAACTCGCTCAGGTTGGCACGGCTAGGCGTCATGATCAAGGCCTGCATGGACATGATCTTGGCTTCGGGCGTGCTGTCACTGACCGGGTCGGCCTCGCCGGTCTGGGTGCCGTATTCCTCGAACTCGCTGACCTTCATTGAAGACTGACCGACGAGATTTTCCAATCGCTGCCCGCCTTCGAGTATGAGAAAACGGGAATCGCCGCGGGTTTCAATGCGGCCTGAGCGAGCTGTGGTGACCGAGCTCTTTCCATTCTCATTGGCCGCAATGAAAACGTCGCTGCTGGTCTGCCCCCCAGCCTGATCGCGGTCAATGAAAAATACCCGGTTGCCGCTTGAGGACTCCATAAACTGGCCTGGTGCCACGCGGGCCAGATCGCCGCGCTGCTGAAAACGTGTTTGCATGTCTTTGGTCTGCTGGTTGCTCCAGGGCCAGACAAAAAGTGACATCAGGCCGATGACCAGCAAGATCGGCCAGGCAAAACGGAACAAGGGTTTCAGAAAAGCCGTTAGGCCCTGGCCGCTGGTGAGCCACACCACCATCTCGCTGTCGCGGTACATGCGCGACAGCGTACTGACGATGGCGATGAACAGTGACAAGGTGAGAATGGTCGGGAGTCGCCCAAGCGCGGAGTAAGCCATGAACAGCATCACGTCCTGGGGGTTGATAAAACCACGCGACGCCTGGCCCAGGGTGCGTATCAGCACGATGGTCATGACAATGGTGACAAGCACCACCAGGGTGGCGCCGAAACTGCGAGCCAGCTCTTTGCGTATTGAAGATTGGAATAACATCGGCCGGAAACACGTTCCTGTTTTGCTCTATCGTTGTTTATTTTTCTGACCTCAATTATGGACTTTGAACTTAAAACACTGACCCTTGCCGGTATTTGCAGCGAAAAGTGCGACGCGCTGATTGCATTGATTCCATCCGATTTCAACCCTGGTTTGGATCCGTTGTCGGCAATCGCCGCTCACGCCATCAAGTCAGGTGATTTTGAGAGCAAACCGGGCAGGCTTCTGGGCGCTTACCGGCTTGAGGGGCTGGCAGCCAGCCGCGTCGTATTGGTCGGCGTCGGCGACAGCAGCCCGAAGAATGTAAGAACGGCCGTGACAGCCGCGCTCGGCGCCTTGAAAGGAAGCAACGCGCAAGTAGCGGTTTTGTATTTGGGCGCGGTCGGTGGCAAATCGGCCGATGTGGTTCGAACTGCAGTGGTAGCCTGCGGTGATGCGAGCTACGCCTACAGCACCACCAAGTCGAAAAACTCGCCTGAAAAATTAGAGCGCGTCGTTGTCGGGGTCAACGACTCGGGCCATGAAAAATCTGGATTTTCCCGGGCATCTGCCGTCGTAAAGGGCATCGATTTCGCAAAAGAATGGGCCAACCGACCCGCCAATCACGCGACGCCGGCCAAGCTGGCCAGCGCGGCCAAAGAGCTTGGTAAATTGCCCAACATCAAAGTGGAAGTAATGGGCCCCAAGGAAGTCGAAAAATTGGGGATGGGCGCTTTCTTGGCGGTGGCGCAAGGCTCGCCAGAGCCGCTGCGGCTGATCGTGCTTCGCTATTCGGGCGCGCTTCGCTCTGAAGCTCCCTTTGTTCTTGTCGGTAAAGGCATCACTTTTGACACCGGCGGCATCTCCATCAAGCCCGCGTCCGAGATGGACGAGATGAAATTCGACATGTGCGGCGCCGCCAGCGTTCTCGGCGCCTTCAGGGCATTGGCCGAGTTGCAGCCGGCTCTCAATGTGGTGGGGATCATCCCGGCTTGCGAGAACATGCCCGACGGACGCGCCATCAAGCCTGGCGACGTCGTGACCAGCATGAGCGGCCAAACGATAGAAATCCTCAACACCGACGCCGAAGGGCGTTTGGTGCTGTGCGATGCGCTGACTTACGCCGAACGGTTCAAGCCACAGGCCGTGATCGACATTGCCACATTGACGGGCGCTTGCGTGGTTGCGCTGGGCGGCGTGCGAAGCGGGCTTTTTTCCAGTAGCGACGCACTGGCCGAGGCCTTGGCTGATGCCGGAGAGAGCTCGCAGGACTTGTGCTGGAGAATGCCATTGGATGACGATTACGCGGAAGGATTGAAAACTAATTTTGCCGATGTCGCCAACATCGCAGGTCGCGCTGCCGGGGCTGTCACTGCGGCCAAATTTTTGCAGAGGTTTTCCGGCAAATTTCCGTGGGCTCACCTTGACATCGCAGGCACGGCCTGGAAAGGGGGCAGCGTCAAGGGTTCGACGGGCCGGCCTGTGCCGCTGCTTGTCGACTACTTGATGAGCCAGGCAGCGATCAGCAGTGCAGCCAGATCCGCGCCAAAGCTGCCTAAGCCGGTCAAAAAGACCGTGCAGGCCTCCAAGAACCGGGCATGATTGAAATCCCGTTCCATTTCAACGTCGCCGACAAGTTTTTGTACGCCTGTCGCCTTCTGCGCAAGGCCTACGGGAGCGGAGTGCAAGTGGCCGTAACTGCCGAGCCAGAAGTCCTTGGCGAGCTTGATCGGTTTTTGTGGAGTTTTTCTGCCACTGAGTTCGTACCGCATTGCAGGACGGGTCATGGCTCAGACTTTCTTGAGAGCAAGTCTGTCTTGCTGGTGGACTCCCCAGCTACCTGTCCACACCAAGGAGTTTTAATTAATCTTGGTCTGCAGGTGCCGTCTGCATTTGAAAAATTTGAGCGGTTTATCGAGGTCGTTACGCAAGGCAGTGACGAACGTCTGGCAGCTCGCGTTCGCTGGAAATACTATGCAGATCGTGGGTACTCGTTGCAAAAGCACAATACAGTGGCTGCAGGCGAGGGCGTATGAGCAGCCAGCCGCCACGGTTCGTACCCACCCTGACAGAGGTGGTTCAACCCGCCCCGCCGTCCATGAACGCGCGTGGTAGCGCAGCGAACGCCCTGGTTGCTGACACAGAGCTTGAAAGCCACTTGGTGCAACGAGTTTTACAACGGGTAGATCTGATCCTGGAGAGGCGCTTGCGGGAGGCTGTGGGGCAGATCATTGCGGAACAAACTGCACAGCTAACGGCTGAGCTCCGGATGGAAATAGAAGCAGTCGTGCGCCACTCCGTCAGTCAGGCCTTTTCGCAGGAACTGGAAATCGACACAGAGCCTGCTCGCATCTAGCTCCTTGACTTCAGCGGCGGGCTGAACTCTATTTTTCGCGATCACCGTCTGACACCGCAATTCACATTAGAAGAGTAGCGCGCCGGGTAAACCCCCTTATCGAAACCATCCTAGGGACGTTGCTATGGTGCGGGCCCGGAAATTGCGATATGTTCTGCCCCGTTGAGTTAAAAAAAGTCCTCAACCTTTAACGGTAATTTTTTAATCGGAGTGTTTGTATGCAAATGAAATTAAAACTGACAGTAGTTGCCGCTTTGGCTATGTTGGCTGGTTTGGCATCTGCTCAGGATGCAGTTGTCAAAATCGGTCACGTGGCTCCCATGTCCGGCTCGCAGGCACACTACGGAAAAGACAATGAAAACGGCGTACGCATGGCTATTGAGGACCTGAATGCCCAAAACGTCACTATTGGCGGCAAAAAAATCAAGTTTGAAATCGTTGCTGAAGACGATGCTGCTGATCCGAAACAGGGCACAGCAGCGGCACAAAAGCTGTGCGACTCAAAAGTGGCTGGCGTGGTCGGACATTTGAATTCGGGCACAACCATCCCTGCGTCGAAGGTTTACAACGATTGCGGCATTCCGATGATCACCGGTGCTGCAACAAACCCTAACCTCACCAAGCCCGGCTACAAGAATGTTTTCCGCATTATTGCCAACGACAATGCATTGGGCGCCGGCTTGGCTTTATATGCGGTTGATAAATTAAAGCTGAAAAAAGTTGCGATCATTGACGACCGTACCGCCTACGGCCAAGGTGTGGCTGAAGTATTCAAAAAGACCGCCACGGCCAAAGGCATGACTGTTGTTGACGAGCAGTTCACCACCGACAAAGCCACTGACTTCATGGCGATTCTTACCGCTGTGAAAGCCAAGAATCCTGACGCTATCTTCTTCGGTGGCATGGACCCGCAGGGCGGACCCATGCTTCGACAGATGGAACAGTTGGGCATGAGCAACGTCAAATATTTTGGCGGCGACGGCATTTGCACAGCAGAGTTGGCCAAACTGGCCGCTGGTGCAAAAACCATCGGAAACGTGGTCTGCGCCGAAGGGGGGGCATCGCTGGCAAAAATGCCAGGCGGTGACGCCTGGAAAAAGCGTTACGACGCCAAATACCCAAGCCAGTTCCAGGTTTACAGCCCGTACACCTATGACGCGACCTTTGTTTTGGTTGATGCCATGAAGCGCGCCAATTCCACCGATCCAAAGGTTTACGGCCCCGAATTGATCAAGTCCAATTTCAAGGGGGTGACTAGCGCCATCGGTTTTGAGCCAAACGGTGAGTTGAAAAATCCAGAGATTACCTTGTACATGTACAAAGACGGAAAGAAATCTGCTTTGTAATTAGATTTCGCTTTTCTCGACAAAAAAGCCACCGCAAGGTGGCTTTTTTTTGCCAGTGAAGGCGTCAGCACTAACGAGTCTGCCCAGATCTGGCGCGGCAGTTTTCGAAAGAAAAAAGCCCAGACAGGCTGGGCTTCTAAATTTTGTGGTCGAGCGGAAATTCACGACAAGCTTGTTTTTGGCGGAAGAGGCGGGATTCGAACCCGCGGTAGGTTTAACCCTACGCACGCTTTCCAGGCGTGTGACTTAAACCGCTCATCCACCCTTCCGCTATGCATCTAATTGTAGCAGTGCAAAACTACTTGTCAGTGATGGACGTCGTGAAACCGGTGTTTTTCAAGCTGGGCTTGGGTCACGAAGTCCAGCGCCTTGACGTGCGTGGACTCAAGCACCACAGGCGGTGCAACACCGGATTCCAGTGCCTCTCGCCAGCGGTTGGCGCACAGGCACCAGCGGTCGCCGGGTTGAAGTCCGGCAAAGCGGTATTCTGGGCGGGGCGTGATCAGGTCGTTACCGCGTTTTTCCGAAAACGCCAGAAAATCAGATGTCACCCGGACGCAGATCAGATGCGAGCCAAGGTCGGATGCGTCGGTGTTACAGCAGCCGTCGCGGAAATAACCGGTCAACGGATCGTAGGAACAGGGGGCCAGATCGGTGCCCAACACGTTTTTGGCGGTCATGGTATTTGCCAGCAGCTACTTACGTGCGCAGCGCCGGGCTGGCCCAAGCAAGCACCGCCCCCTCGGGAAGGGCGGCGCAGTACACAAAGTGACAAGGTAGGGGCCACAGCTAAGCCGCCTTGCTGGACTGCACCATTTTCATTGCCGAGGTAATCAGTGCCGCAACTTCGGTCATGTTGCTGGGCACGATAAGCGTCGTCGTGGCGTTGGCTGCGACGCGTGAATAGGCTTCCACCGCTTTCTCGGCGACTTTGAGCTGCACAGCCAGCTCACCGCCTGGCTGCCTGATGGCCGCTGCAACGCGCTCAATCGCCTGGGCAGTTGCGTCCGCCACGGTAGTAATAGCCGTCGCCTCGCCTTGCGCATTGTTGATAGCAGCCAGTTTTTCACCTTCGGATCTGGCGATGAAGGCTTCGCGTTCGCCCGTGGCAATATTGATCTGCTCCTGGCGACGGCCTTCCGAAGCGGCAATCAGTGCGCGTTTTTCGCGCTCCGCCGTAATTTGCGATTGCATGGCAAGCAGAATTTCTTTCGGGGGCGTCAAGTCCTTGATCTCGTAGCGCAATACCTTAACGCCCCAGTTCAGGGCCGCTTCGTCAATTGCCTGGACCACCTGCGCATTGATGATGCCGCGCTCTTCAAAGGTTTTGTCGAGCTCTAGCTTGCCGATCACGCTGCGGAGCGAGGTCTGTGCCAGTTGGCTGATCGCCACGATGTAGTTCGACGAGCCGTAGCTGGCGCGCATCGGGTCGGTCACCTGGAAATACAAAATGCCGTCTACCTGCAACTGGGTGTTGTCGCGCGTGATGCAGACCTGGCTGGGCACGTCCAGAGGGATTTCTTTCAGGCTGTGCTTGTAAGCCACCTTGTCGATAAAGGGAACCAAAAAATTCAGGCCGGGAGCGAGTGTGCCGTTGTATTTGCCCAGCCGCTCCACGATCCAGGCATTTTGCTGGGGCACGACCTTGATTGACCGCGCGATGAAAATGGCGGCGATGACGACGATGAGAATCGAGACTTCCATGATGACTCTTTTCTTGTGATGACATCTAGTTAAACCTTGTCGACTAGCAGGCGGCTACCGACCAGTTCAGCGACCCGATGTGCGCCCGCCGACGGGATCACACCAGAGCGGTGAATCGCGGTCCAGCTGCTACCCCGGTATTTTACGTTGGCTGTGCCGTCGGGATTCCAAGCCTCGATCTGCACGATTTCACCCACATCCAGGTTGACACTGCGGTCGGCACGGGCTGAAGGGTCGGTTGGCTTTTGTTTTTTGACCTGGTACCAGACCACCACGGCGCCACCGCCAACCAGGGCCGCCACCAGCAGTTGCAGCACCATGCCCGCCCCGACCTGGGCTGCCAGTGCCGCAGCCGCCATGCCCACGGCGAGCATCAAGAGGAAGAAGGTGCCTGTGACCAGCTCAAGGGCCACGAAGGCCCCTGCGATCAGCCACCAAATCGTTGATTCCGCCATGCTGTGTTCCTTGCGTTTCGTAAAAGACACATTCTGGGCCAGGAGAACGCATTGGCAAGCTTATTCGGACCAGCGTATGACCAAGTCGGCTCATCTGTCAAAAAATATCCTTACACTTCCGCCCTGATTCGATTTTTTTGGCAGCTTCAGGCAAAGGCCTTTTGATGAAATTCCGTTTTCCCATCGTCATCATCGACGAGGACTTCCGCTCCGAAAATACGTCTGGCCTGAGCATTCGCGCGCTGGCACAGGCGATTGAAACCGAAGGCTTTGAGGTACTCGGCGTGACCAGCTACGGAGACCTGTCGCAATTTGCGCAGCAACAAAGTCGGGCCAGCGCCTTTATTTTGTCGATTGATGACGAAGAGTTCACGCCGGGGCCTGATCTGGATCCGGCGGTGCTGAACCTGCGCAAATTCATTGAAGAAGTGCGCCGAAAAAATCTGGATGTGCCAATTTATGTGTACGGCGAGACAAAGACTTCCCGGCATATTCCCAACGACATCCTGCGCGAACTTCATGGCTTCATTCACATGTTTGAAGACACGCCCGAGTTCGTGGCGCGGCACATTCTTCGTGAAGCGAAGAGCTATCTTGAAGGCGTGCAGCCACCGTTTTTCAAGGCGCTGCTGGACTATGCCGAAGACGGCTCGTATTCGTGGCACTGCCCCGGCCATTCGGGCGGCGTTGCTTTTCTGAAGAGCCCGGTGGGTCAGATGTTTCACCAATTTTTTGGCGAAAACATGCTCCGCGCCGATGTCTGCAATGCGGTTGAAGAGCTTGGCCAACTGCTTGACCACGACGGGGCCATCGGCGCAAGCGAGCGCAATGCGGCGCGCATTTTTAATGCCGATCACTGTTTCTTCGTAACCAACGGCACCAGTACCTCCAACAAAATGGTTTGGCACCATACCGTGGCACCCGGTGACGTGGTGGTGGTTGATCGCAACTGCCACAAGTCCATATTGCACGCCATTATCATGACCGGCGCCATTCCAGTATTCCTGAAACCGACGCGCAACCATTTCGGCATCATCGGACCAATTCCGCAGAGCGAGTTTGAGCCTGATGCCATTCGCGCCAAGATCGCCGCCAACCCGTTGCTCAAGGGCGTAGATGCTGACAAAGTCAGGCCGCGCGTGCTGACACTGACGCAATCAACCTACGACGGCGTGCTGTACAACACAGAAACCATCAAGGGCATGCTCGACGGCTATATCGACAACCTGCATTTTGACGAAGCCTGGTTGCCGCATGCGGCGTTTCATCCGTTTTACAGCCTCTATCACGCGATGGGGAAAAACCGGGTTCGTCCGAAAGATGCCGTGGTTTACGCCACGCAGTCGATCCACAAACTGCTGGCTGGCATCAGCCAGGCGAGCCATGTGCTGGTGCAGGATTCGCAAAATACCAAGCTTGATCGGCACCTGTTCAACGAGGCGTATTTGATGCACACCTCGACGTCGCCGCAGTACAGCATCATTGCCAGTTGCGACGTCGCAGCCGCCATGATGGAGCCGCCCGGTGGCACGGCACTGGTTGAAGAAAGCATTGCCGAGGCGCTCGACTTCCGCCGGGCCATGCGCAAGATCGACGACGAATACGGCGATGACTGGTGGTTCAAGGTCTGGGGGCCGGACAAGCTCGTGGATGAAGGTATTGGCGAGGCCAAAGACTGGATCATCAAGGGCGAGTCGCGCAGTGCCAAAACCGCGAGGAACGGCGCAAGCAACTGGCACGGTTTCGGCCAGATGGCCACTGGTTTCAACATGCTGGATCCGATCAAGTCCACGATCGTCACGCCCGGCCTGGACTTGAACGGCAAGTTTTCCAAAACCGGTATTCCGGCCAGCATCGTGACCAAGTTTCTGGCCGAGCATGGCGTGATTGTCGAAAAAACTGGCCTCTACAGTTTCTTCATCATGTTCACCATTGGCATTACCAAAGGCCGCTGGAACACGCTGCTGACGGCGCTGCAGCAGTTCAAGGACGACTACGCGAAGAACCAGCCGATGTGGCGCATCCTGCCCGAGTTCTGCCAAAAGTTTCCGAAGTACGAGCGCATGGGCCTGGCCGATTTGTGCCAGCACGTTCACGCGTTGTACGCGAAGTACGACATCGCCCGCCTGACGACGGAGGTCTACCAAAGCGATTTGCTGGCGTCAATGAAACCCAGCGACGCCTACGCCCATATCGCCCACCGCACCACCGAACGTGTGGAAATTGATCATCTGGAAGGGCGCATCACCGTCGGGCTGGTCACGCCTTATCCGCCGGGCATTCCGCTGCTGATTCCGGGCGAAGTGTTCAACAGGAAGATCGTCGATTACTTGAAGTTCGCCCGTGAATTCAATTTGCAGTGCCCGGGTTTTGAAACCGATATTCACGGTCTGGTCGAGCAGGTGGATGCCAAGGGCAAGGTCCGCTACTACGCCGATTGCGTGAAAAAATAAACCGTTCCTTCCCGGCCGACGCTCAGGCGGTGCAGGCATCCTTGATTCAGCGCTTCTTCCCGCACCTGCACAAAGCTGGCAAAGCGCGGAACGCCGTTGTCATTCAAGCCGCGAAACCGATAAGTCACCAGACAGCCGACCGCGGGCGGGCGCTGCCGGTCGGTATCAGAAAATCCGGTGCCCGGTTTGAAGCGCTGTGCCGGGTCGCCGTTGACTGCCGGCATCTCGACCATCAGCGCACCAAGCTTGCCGGCGTATTTGCCTTTGCCCGGAAAACATGGGCAACGACACGCGCTTGCGTGTCTTCATGCGTCTTCACGCGTGTTCATCTTCAGCCAATCATCCGAGCGCAAGCCTTTGTGCATACCGTTAAATCGCGTGGCCGCAATCTGCGAGGGCGTGACCACAGATGGTGTACGCCGCTGCCGTTTGCGACCGACGACAACCGCACGCGTTCAGGTGCTGTTGACCCAAGCCAATTTCAACCCGGCGCTGCAGGCGAGTTGTTTAAGGCCGTTTGTGCTGCGTCCGGCCACAACATTCCTGGCGCGCCGTCCGGTACCCACTGGGACGGCAGCATTACTGACTAGCATCTGTACCTCAACTCGCTACTGATTTAATAGCTGGTCACGCATGTATTACCTGGGCTAGAGGCCGAAATCATGCTGAGACGCAGGCCCCGAGGCGTTTTGGCGCGCTGGATCAGCTTCAATCTTCCGTCAATGCCAGCGTGGCAAAACTCGCCAGCCAGTGCGTGCCGACGTATTCGCCGGCGCTGGCATGGGGCAGGGACGCCGCCATGTGCCGCTTGATTGCCTGGTCGGCTGGTTTCTGGAATTCGTCGGGCAGCTCTCGCTTCAAGGTTCCCCAGCACCACGCTCGTGACAGGTTCAGGCCGTCAAGGTGTACATGTTTCGCGTCGTTGCGGTCGCTGACCGTTACCGGTGTCAGCCAACTTTGAAGTTCAGGCGGCGCCGGGCAGAACACCGCCCACCAGTCGGCATAGCTGCAAGCGTCAACCGAGCGCATCATCAGCACCGCTTCCATCAAACCGCCCGATAGAAAATCGTCGCTGCCGGGCTCATAAGCGGCCGGGTAACGCGCGTCCTTGCCGAACCACTGGTGGGCTTTCTGGAAGATCAGATTGCGCAGCGCAAAGTGCTGTGTTTTCTCAGCGTAGTCCAGCGCGAACAGCAGACCGAATGCGCTGTTGGCGTGCGTGCCGGCCCGAATCGGATGCTGCGCCAATGGCAAAAACTGCAAGTAGCGCTCTACAAACGCATCAGCCAGAGGCGCCAGCGCCTCTGCCCATGTCTGCGCGTGCGGGTGCGCCGGTGCCAGGCTCAACAACTCAGTCTGCAATTTAAGCAGCCAGGCCCAGCCGTAAGTGCGCTCGAAGGTCGCGCGCGACGGTTGATGGAGGTAGTCAATTTCGGCCTTGACGTTGGCAGACGAAAAATGCTGGTCAAAGATGACTGCGATTTGCGGCGCTTCGTCCAGGTCGGGGTAAAGCCGCAGCAGCCGCGCCAGCAGCCAGTGCATGTGGACGGCCGAATGCCAGTCGTAGCTGCCGTAGAACACCGGGTGCAGCGCGCGCGGCGCTTGCAGGTCGGCTGCCGAATTCATCGTGTGATCGAGCTTGTTCGGGAATTCCTGCGTGATGTTGGCCATGGCCAGCGCTGCGAAGGGCGCCAGCACGGCGCGATGCTGAATCATGCGGTCAGTGCTTCAGTCTTTGCGGCGGCTTTGCTGGACGTGTTGATGGCAGCTGGAGCCGATGCCTGCGGCAGCGCCGCTTCGGCCAGACGCACCCAGTACGTTGCACCGATGGGCAGCAGGTCGTCGTTGAAGTCATAGCTCGGGTTGTGCAGGTTGCAGGGGCCTAGGCCGTGACCCATTTCGCGGTGTTCGCCGCCGCCGTTGCCGATGAACACGTAGCAGCCCGGCTTGTGTTGCAGCATAAAGGCAAAGTCTTCGGAGCCCATCGTCGGCTCGACCTTCGCATTCACGCTGGCCGCACCGACCACATCCTGCATGACGCCCACGGCAAACGCCGTTTCGCCGGCATGGTTGACGAGCGGTGGATAGTTGCGCTTGAATTTGAATTCGACTTCACCGCCGAAAGCGGCTGCTGTATGGGTGGCTACGTCGCGCATGCGCTGCTCCATCAGGTCAAGCACGTCCAGGGTAAAGGTACGCACCGTGCCGATCAGTTTGGCGTCATCGGGAATCACATTGGTGGCGCTGCCGGCGTGAATCTGGGTGATCGACAGCACGCCAGCGTCAATCGGGCTTTTGTTTCGGGAAACAATGGTTTGCCAACTCTGGGCGATCTGCACCGCCACCATGATCGGGTCGACGCTTTTGTGCGGTTGCGCTGCGTGCGCGCCCTTGCCGCGCACGGTAACTTCAAACTCGTTGCTTGAAGCCATCATCGGCCCCGGTGTGACACCAAACGTGCCGACTGGCGCGCCGGGCCAGTTGTGCATGCCGTAAACAGCCTGCATCGGGCATTTTTCAAACAGCCCGTCATCGATCATCTTCTTCGCGCCTGCGCCGCCTTCTTCGGCCGGCTGAAAAATCACATATACCGTGCCGTCAAAAGTGCCGTGCTGCGCCAGGTAGTGCGCCGCACCCAGCAGCATCGCGGTATGGCCATCGTGCCCACAAGCGTGCATTTTTCCCTCGTGTTTCGAGGCATGCGGGAAGGTGTTGAACTCTTGCATGGGCAGCGCATCCATGTCGGCGCGCAGCCCAATGGCAGCGGTTGACGTGCCGCGTTTGATCACGCCGACAACCCCGGTCACGCCCATGCCGCGAATCACCGGAATGTTCCAGACTGTCAATTTTTCCGCCACTACATCAGCGGTACGATGTTCTTCGTAGCAAAGCTCTGGGTGGGCATGGATATTGCGACGAATTTCCTGCAGTTCCGAGTGGAACGCGACGATCGGATCAATCAAATTCATGAGGTTCTCCTGCAAGCGGCGAAGGGCCGCTTATTGACAATCTGTAGCGCCAAACGGTGAGCGGCTCGGGGTTTGCAGCCTCATCACCGGAAGACGACATGTGTATATTACGCCTACGCTTTGCAGCGTGCGTTCAACCTATTGGAGACCTTTCTATGCGCCTCTCATTGCTATCAAAATCGGCAAAGTCACGAAAAAACAGCCTGATCAGCCTGGCTCTTTCAGCCGTTTTCTTCGGCTCGGCACCTGCTGCCATGGCCCAGGAATTTCGTCTGGCAATGAGTTCACCGCCGACGTCCATGGACCCGCATTTCTACAACCTGTTTCCGAACCTGAACGTGTCTGACCACATCTTCGAGACGCTGGTCAAGATGGACCCGGACAGCCGGGTGGTTCCGGGACTCGCCGAGTCATGGACGCTGGTCAACAATCTCACCTGGGAATTCAAGATCCGTAAAGGCGCCAAGTTTCATGATGGCAGCGATGTCACGGCAGAAGACGTCGCCTGGTCGATTGACCGCGTGCCCACCATCGTCGGCAGCCCAGGAAAATTTGACGTTTACACCAAGTCCATCATCAACAAAAAGGTAATGGACGCCAACACCATTCGCTTCACGACCAAAGAGCCGTATCCGTTGATGCTGGCCGATTTGACGTCGATCTACATCGTCTCGAAAAAGGCCACCACGGGTATCACGAGCGACGATTTTTCGAGCGGCAAGGGCATGGTCGGCTCCGGCCCGTTCAAGTTCGTGCGTTTCCAGCGCGATGACCGCGTTGAGCTGGAGCGCAATGACGCCTTCACTGGCGGAAAAATGCCGGCTTGGACCAAAGTAACGCTGCGCTTCATACCCAATGGCGCAACGCGTCTGGCGGCGCTGCTGGCCGGCGACGTGCAGGCGATTGAAAACGTGCCGACGCCTGACTTGGCCAAGGTCAAGGCCGACACCAGCCTGGGGCTTTATTCCAAGGTGTCGCATCGCCTTATTTATCTCTACCCCGACACGCGCCGCGAAAAGTCGCCATTCGTTACCGACAAAGACGGCAAGCCGATGGACAAAAACCCGCTGATGGACGCGCGGGTGCGCCAGGCTCTGTCGATGGCAATCAACCGCGATGCCATCAAGGATCGCGTGATGGAGGGCCTTTCCGAACCGACCAATAATCTCGTGCCCAAGACGCTCTTCGGCAACAACCCCAACCTGAAGCCCGTCAAGTTCGATGCCGAGGGTGCAAAGAAACTGCTTGCTACGGCGGGCTACCCGAACGGTTTTGGCCTGACCCTGCACACGCCGAACAATCGCTATGTCAACGACGAAAAAATCGCGCAGACCATCGCACAGATGTTTGCGCGCATCGGTGTGGCGACCAAGGTCGAGGGCTTACCGATGTCGGTCTATTCGGCGCGCGGTGCCAAACAGGAGTATTCGCTTGGCTTGCTCGGGTGGGGCGCGCAAACCGGCGAAGCCTCGTCGCCGCTGCGGGCGCTTCTCGCTTGCGACGACCCGGCTGCCGGTCGTGGCGGCTTCAACTGGCTCAAGTATTGCAACCCGAAAGTCGATGAGCCCTTGATCAAGGCGCTGAACACTGTCGATGACAAGGCGCGCTCGCAACTGCTGCAGGATGCTGCAGCCGTCGCTGTCAACGATGGCGGACTAATTCCAATTCACCAGCAGGTCACGACCTGGGCGACGAAAAAGGGCTTTGCCTACATTCCACGCACGGACGAGCGCACGCACGCCTACGGCTTCGTTCCGCAAAATTAGGCCCGTTGTGCTATCCGCCGACCTGCCGCAACGCGGGCGGCGGATTTTTATTTTCAGTTACCCGCTGCGGCGCTTTGAACCGGATTAAAACAGGATCTAGATGCTCGTATTTATCGTCCGGCGGCTGCTGCAAAGCCTGGTGGTTTTGCTGGTCATGTCGCTGCTGGTTTTCGTTGGTGTCTATGCCATCGGCAACCCGATTGACATGCTGATCAGCCCCGACGCCGACCAGATGGACCGTGCACGCACCATCGCCGCCTTCGGGCTCGATAAACCGCTGTGGCAGCAATACCTGCTGTTTGTGAAGAACGCGCTTTCCGGCGACATGGGGCGGTCGTTCGCGTTTTCCGCGCCGGCCCTGACCTTGATCTTCGAGCGCATGCCAGCTACGCTCGAGCTCGCCGTGTTCGCCATCGTGCTGTCTATCGTGCTGGGTATTCCGCTCGGCTTGTGGGCCGGGCTGCGGCCCAACAGCATCGCTGGCAAAACCATCATGGGGGTTTCCATTCTTGGTTTTTCATTGCCGACGTTCTGGGTCGGCCTGATTTTGATCATGGTTTTTGCCGTTCAGCTGGGCTGGCTGCCCTCCAGCGGGCGAGGGCCGACCGAGCTTTTATTCGGCATACCGGTGAGCTTTTTGTCGCTTGATGGACTCAGGCACTTGCTCATGCCGGCCTTCAACCTGGCGCTTTTTAATATCGCCCTGGTGATTCGCCTGACGCGAGCCGGCGCGCAAGAGGCGCTGCTGCAAGACTACGTCAAGTTCGCCCGCGCCAAAGGACTCAGCAATCAGCGCATCATCGGCGTCCACGTGCTCAAGAACATCATGATTCCTATCGTCACCGTGATTGCGCTTCAGTTCGGCTCCATCATCGCTTTCGCCATCGTGACCGAATCGGTTTTCGCCTGGCCCGGCATGGGAAAACTCATCATTGATTCGATCCGCGTGCTCGACCGGCCCGTGATCGTGGCCTATCTGATGCTGATCGTTGTGATTTTTATTTTCATCAATCTGATCGTCGATGTGGCTTATTCGATGCTCGACCCGCGCGTCAGGCTGGCAGATGCAAAAGGTTGATCCCCACATGACTGCCATTGCCAATCCGGCCACCCCGGCTGCGCCAGCCATTCCAGAAACGCCTTTCAAGCGCTTCACCCGGAACTATTTCGCCAGCAAGATTGCCACGGTCGGTTTTGTGATGCTGGTGATTATTTTGCTGGCTGCCTTGTTCGCGCCGTGGCTGTCGCCGCAAGACCCGTATGACCTGTCGCGGCTGGATGTGATGGACTCACGCATGCAGCCCGGCGAAAAGTCGGTTGATGGCTCGCTCACGTTTGTGCTCGGCACCGACGAGCAGGGCCGTGACATGCTCTCGGCCATTTTGTACGGTGTGCGAATTTCGGTCGCGGTCGGTGTCATCAGTACCCTGATTGCACTGGTCATCGGCTTGAGCCTGGGCTTGCTGGCGGGCTACGCGGGCGGGCGCACTGAGGCTTTCATCATGCGTGTGGCCGACATCCAGCTGTCGTTTCCGCCGATTTTGATTGCGCTGATTCTTCTGGCGCTGACAGGGCAGGGCGTCGGCAAGATCATCATTGCGCTGGTGGCCGTGCAGTGGGCCTACTATGCCCGCACAGCGCGCAGTGCCGCGCTGGTCGAGCGCAGAAAAGAATACATTGAAGCGGCCACCGTGCTGGGCCTGTCGCCCGCCCGCATCATGCTGCGGCACCTGCTGCCTAACTGCCTGCCGCCGCTGATCGTGATTGCCGCGCTACAGGTGGCGTCCGCCATCTCGCTTGAAGCGACGCTGTCTTTCTTGGGGCTGGGCCTGCCGGTGACCGAGCCATCGCTGGGCTTGCTCATTGCCAACGGATTCCAGTATCTGCTCAGTGGCAAATACTGGATCAGCTTTTTTCCGGGCATCGCGCTGCTGGTGACGGTGGTGGCCATCAATCTGGTGGCCGACCATCTGCGCGACGTGCTCAACCCGCGGCTGCAAACGCAATGACATCGACGCCGGCAAAAACCAGACTGCAAGGCGTTCCGGCTCTGGCCGTGAGTCATCTGCAAACCCAATTTTCGACGCAGGCCGGCATCGTCAAGGCGGTCGATGATGTGTCGTTTTCCGTCATGCCTGGGCAGATCATGGGTTTGGTGGGTGAATCGGGTTCCGGCAAGTCGATGACGGGCTATTCCATCATGGGGCTGATCGACCCGCCCGGTCAGGTCACGGGCGGCTCAATCCTGCTCGAAGGCAGCGAATTGCGCGGATTGAGCCCAGAGGCCATGCGGGCCATCCGCGGCAACCGCATCGCCATGATTTTTCAGGATCCGATGATGACGCTGAATCCGGTCCTGCGCATCGATACGCAAATGATTGAGGCCGTGCTGGCGCACAAGCCGGTTAGCCACGCGGAGGCACGCGCCCTGTCGCGCGATGCGCTGGCTCGCGTCGGCATTCCATCGCCCGACGAAAGGTTGTTGGCGTATCCGCACCAGTTTTCGGGTGGCATGCGGCAGCGCGTTGCCATTGCGATTGCGCTGCTCAACAAACCCGACCTCATCATCTGCGACGAGCCGACAACCGCGCTCGACGTCACGATTCAGGGCCAGATACTCTATGAGATGCAAAAGCTTTGCCGCGAATCAGGCACCGCGCTGATCTGGATCACGCACGA
>JANPFZ010000317.1:0-2278 GCA_031423655.1 Polaromonas sp. | reverse complement strand
CCCATCTTCACGCACTCAACCACGTCAGCGCGGATCGGCTCGCCCGCTTTCAGTCCCAGCAAATGACGGATGCCGGCAATCGCCGCGTCCGGGTACTGCTCGGGGTTCTCGCTCAGCAGCTTGTGCGTGAGCAGCGAGCCGTCTGGCTTCTTCGCCACGATGTCGGTGAAGGTGCCGCCACGGTCAATCCAGAACTGCCAGCGCGCTGCGGTGATGGGGGGACTTGCCTCGTTCATTGAAGGATCTCATGCAGTTTTAAATGAAGCCGGTGCCCTTACTTCGCGACGCCCATCAGCACGTCTGGCACGACGGTAACGATCTGTGGAAACACCGTGATCAGCCCAATGCAGATCACCAGGCAAAAGAAAAACGGAATCGCCGATTTGGCAACCAGGTTGCTGTCTTTGCCGGTCATGTTCTGCAGCACGAACAAATTGAAGCCCACCGGCGGCGTGACCTCTGCAATCTCGACCAGCAAAATCACAAAGATGCCGAACCAGATCAGATCAAAACCGGCTTTTTGCACCATGGGCATCACCACCGCCGCCGTCAGCACGATCATGCTGATGCCATCCAGCGCGGTACCCAAAACGAGATAGACCACCACCAGGCAGGCGATCAGCGCATAGGGTGAGAGCTGCATGCCGTTGACCCATTCGGCCAGCTCACGCGGAATGCCGGTGAAGGCCATGGTTTTGGTGAGAAACGCCGCGCCCGCCAGAATGAACATGATCATGCTGCTGGTACGCGCCGATCCCATCAGGCTTTCCTTGAAGTTGGTCCACGTCAATGACCGGCTGAATGCCGCCAGCGCAAGCGCGCCCACCACGCCGTAGGCCGCGCATTCGGTGGCCGTTGCCCAGCCGGCAATCAGTGACCAGCAGACGAAGACGATCAACAGCGCGCAGGGGATCAGGTTTTTTGAAAGCCGGAGCTTCTCGGCAAATGAGGTGGCGGGTTCGGGCGGCGGCATTTCGCTTTTGTGGCGAATCGACCACCAGGCGATATAGCCTGAAAAAAGCGCCATCAACAAAAGGCCTGGCAGAAAGCCCGCCAGAAAAATACGAATGATAGAAGCATCTGCCGCCACCGCATACACCACCATCGTGATGGAGGGCGGAATCAAAATACCCAGCGTGCCTGCGGTCGCCAGCGAGCCGATGGCAATGCTCTCGTTGTAGCCGCGCTTTTTCAATTCTGGCAGCGACACTTTAGCGATAGTGGCGCAGGTGGCAGCTGAGGAACCCGACACCGAGCCGAAAATGCCGCAGCCCAGAATGGTGGTGTGAAACAGCCGCCCGGGCACCCGGTTCAGCCACGGCGCCAGGCCGGTAAACATTTCCTCGCTCAATTTGGTGCGAAAAAGTATTTCACCCATCCAGATGAAAAGCGGTAGCGCCGCCAGTTCCCAGCTCGCGTTGCTTTCCCAGAAGGCCGAAAAAAGATTCAGGCCAGGCTGGGTACTGGTGAAAAATTCCTGCCCGACCCAGCCGCAGATAGCCAGCGTCATGGCAATCCACACACCGCCCGACAGCATCAGCAGCATCAGGCCCAGCAGGATGGCGCCTATGGTCAAAATATCCATGGAGCGCCTTTAAACATCGGAAGAGAAATCGCCCTTGGCGTGGCGCTCATTGGCCAGCCGGACGAAAGTGGGTACGCCGCCCCGCGCAACAATCACGAATTCATCGACCACAGCCACCAGGAAAAGAATCGCGCCGAAGGCAAAGCTCGACTGCGGAATCCATATCGGAATCGGCCACAGCCCCTGCGCCAGCTCATTGAATTCCCAGCTTTGATAAGTAAAGCGGCAGGCCCACAAGGCGAGGTAGCCAATCGACACCATGGCAATGACGAGACAAGCCAGCTCGAGTTTGCGGCGCATGGGCGGCGAGACCTTTTCCAGCACCAGCGTGACGCGCACGAAATCACCGTGCTTGAAGGCGTGCGCCATCGTCAGAAAGGCAGCTGCGGCGCACAACCATGACACCACGTCATTGATGGCGCCGGTGGCAAAACCAAGCTGCCTGGCCAGCGTCTGCCAGACCATCAGCAGGCAGATCAAGGCGATGCTGGCCGCACCCAGCGCGCCCGCCGCATCGTAGCTTCGGTCAAGCCACTTTCGGAGCGCAGAGACGGACGCAAAACGGAGCTTCATCAGAAATTCTCTTCCAAGGGTTACGGTCTTTGATCCTTCCGTTCTTCGGTACATTCACCGAGTGCCTGGCGCGGGATTTGCGCCTATCCTAGCCGCTGCAAGCGCCTCCCGCCTTAACTC
>JANPFZ010000316.1:0-5521 GCA_031423655.1 Polaromonas sp. | reverse complement strand
CAAAAAAGAAAATACCGCTGCGTCATCGGCAGACTCACCGCTGGCTCGCAGGTCAGGAGCTGGCCATCGGCACGAACCGCGTAGGTCTGCGCGTCAATCTCCATCTTCGGCAGGTATTGGTTGTGAATCATGTCCTGCTTGCGAATGCCGCGAATGTTTTTGACCGCTGACAGCGTTTTATTCAAACCGAAATTGTGCTTGATGCCAGCGGCAAGGCCAGCCTGCGATACAAAGGTCAGCGAGCCCTTGGCAATCGCGCCGCCAAAGGCACCGAACATCGGCCGGTAGTGCACCGGCTGAGGCGTCGGAATCGACGCATTCGGGTCGCCCATCGCGGCCATCGCGATAAAACCGCCCTTCAAAATGATCGATGACTTGATGCCGAAGAAGGCCGGCTTCCACACCACCAGATCAGCCCACTTGCCAACTTCAATCGAGCCCACTTCGTGCGAAATGCCGTGCGCAATCGCGGGGTTGATGGTGTATTTGCTGATGTAGCGTTTGACGCGAAAGTTGTCGTGGCCCGAATCCGATTGTCCTGAGCCTGTCGACGGGCCGGTAAGCTGGCCGCGCTGTTGCTTCATCTTGTGCGCCGTTTGCCAGGTCCGGATGATGACTTCACCGACGCGGCCCATGGCCTGGCTGTCGCTGCTCATCATGCTGATCGCGCCCAGGTCATGCAGCACGTCTTCAGCGGCAATAGTTTCTTTTCTGATGCGGCTTTCAGCAAACGCCAGGTCTTCGGCAATGCTCGCGTCGAGGTGGTGGCAAACCATCAGCATATCGACATGTTCGTCAAGCGTGTTGACGGTGTAGGGCATGGTCGGGTTGGTTGACGATGGCAGGAAATTCGCTTCGCCGACCACCCGCAAAATATCCGGTGCATGCCCGCCGCCCGCGCCTTCGGTGTGAAAGGCGCAAAGCGAACGGCCAATACCGTCTTTTTTTGTCGCTGCAATCGTGTTCTCGACAAAGCCCGATTCATTGAGCGTGTCGCTGTGAATTGCCACCTGAACATCGGTCAGCTCCGCCACGTCCAGACAATTGCTGATCGCCGCCGGCGTCGTGCCCCAGTCTTCGTGCAGCTTCAGGCCGATGACGCCGGCGTTGATCTGCTCGTGCAGCGCGGCGGGCAGGCTGGCGTTGCCCTTGCCCAGAAAACCCAGGTTCATCGGAAAGGCATCGGCCGCCTGCAGCATGCGTTCGATGTTCCAGGGGCCGGGCGTGCAGGTGGTAGCAAAGGTGCCGGTGGCCGGGCCGGTGCCGCCGCCCAGCATGGTCGTGATACCGGACGTCAGCGCTTCTTCAATCTGCTGCGGACAGATGAAATGAATGTGCGAGTCGATACCGCCGGCGGTGACGATCATGCCTTCGCAGCTGATGACTTCGGTGCCCGGGCCGATGATGATGTCAACGCCGGGTTGTATATCCGGGTTGCCAGCCTTGCCGATGGCGGCGATGCGCCCGGCCTTCAGGCCGATATCGGCCTTGACGATGCCCCAGTGGTCGATGATCAGCGCGTTGGTCATCAGCGTATCCACAGCGCCCTCAGCGTTCGTGCGCTGCGACTGCGCCATGCCGTCGCGAATGGTTTTGCCGCCGCCGAATTTGACTTCCTCGCCGTAACTGCCAGCGCGCAAGGTGTAGTCGGCCTCGACTTCGATCATCAGGTCGGTGTCAGCCAGCCGCAGCCGGTCGCCGACGGTAGGGCCGAACATTTCGGCGTAGGCGCGTCTTCCAATCGTTGCCATTTACAAGGCTCCTTGGGTAAGACCGCGAAAACCATAAACCTTGCGGCCCCCCGCAAAGTCCACCAGTTCCACGGTGCGCTGCTGGCCGGGCTCGAATCGCACCGCCGTGCCCGAAGTGATGTTGAGCCGCATGCCGCGCGCGGCTTCGCGGTCAAAGGCGAGGGCGGCGTTGGTCTCAAGAAAGTGGTAATGCGAGCCGACCTGTATCGGCCGGTCGGCGGTATTTTGCACGATGATGGTTTGCGTGCGCCTACCTGTGTTCAGTGCATGATCGGGGCCGTCTGTGATCAATTCGCCGGGTGTCATGGACATGCCTTTGTCAAATGGGAAGAGCGTGGCTGGCGTGGCTGGGTAAAGAGCATGACGGTCAGACGATAGGCTGATGCACCGTCACCAGCTTGGTGCCGTCGGGGAAGGTCGCCTCGACCTGAATGTCTGGAATCATCTCGGCGATGCCGTCCATCACATCTGCACGGCACAGCACATTGCGTCCCTCACTCATCAATTGCGCCACGGTCTTGCCGTCTCTTGCGCCTTCCATCACGGCGGCGCTGATCAGCGCGACCGCTTCGGGGTAGTTGAGCTTGAGGCCACGGGCCCGGCGCCGTTCGGCGAGCAGAGCTGCGGTGAATATAAGCAGTTTGTCCTTTTCACGCGGGGTCAGCTCCATCTGCATTGTCTCCGGGGTGTGCGGTAAAAAACCAGCTTACGACAAGTTCTAAATGCGCAGGCCGCAGTGAACTCGGTCAAACAATTTCAGCATCGACTTTTTCCACCGCGTCATCGACAAAACTGTCTCTAAAGGTGAAATAGATCGAGGTGAAAAACATCGCGACTATGACCAGTGCCACTGGAAACATGGCCAAAGTCGCCACGCTGGCGTTGCCAAGCACGGCCGCGATGATGGACACCACCACCGCAGCCAGCACGAACAGGCCGACCCAGGCCAGTCCGAAAACGGTCAGTGCGCCCTTGTTTTTGTAGCACGCCATGAAGCTGAAGAACAGACTCTTGACCGGCGAAATGCCATGCCAGTGAACCAGCGCTGGTGCGTGCCAGAAAAGCAGCGACAGCGGCAGATACAGCGCCAGCGTGACCCACATCGCCGCCTGAAAATCCCCGCGCAGCACCATCTCTTCGGTGATCTTGCCGCCGACCAGATAAAGCTTGGCAAACTGCCCGCCATCAATCAGCGCCGATAGGCCCATCATCGCCAGAAAACCGGCCGCGTACAGGCCGCCTAGCACCATCATGGCCTGCTTGCGCTGCCGACCGGCACGAAAGGCGCTGATCAGGATCGCGGGCATTGGAAACTTGCCTTTGCTGGCTTCTTGCGTGGCCGCCATCAGGCCCAGCGTGGCGGCGGGAAGCAGCGCCAGCGCCAGTGCGGCGCCGACGAAAGGAACCAGCGTGGCCAGCGAAAGCACCGCCATGAACATAAAAAAGAGGCCAGACATGGCCAGCGGCTGACCAAAAAAGGTCTTGATGCCCAGCTTGACCCACAGGAGGCCAGTGCGCGCGGGAACGATATTGAGTTTCATGGGGTTGGCTTCAGCCGGCAATTCAAAAGAGTAGTGAAACGGTGACCAGAAAAGCGGCCTCGGGGCAGAGTTTGCCTCAAACAAGGCTGGCGACGCGAGAGTCACAAATCAGCCTGCCACCCACCGGGCTTTTCAGCACGGCAGCTGATATGGCTGCACCAGACGCGCACGCAGCACGCGCTCGAAATGCGTCGGATCATGCGGGCTCAAGACCGCCGCGTCGCGTGGCAAATAGAAATCCCATAGCCGGGACAGCCAAAACCGCAGCGCAGCGGCACGTTGCAGCGCGGGCAGCAAGGTTCGCTCTTGCGGCGTCAACGGGCGCACATCCTGGTAGGCGGACATGAAGGCGTCGGCGCGGTCATGCGCGCTGGTGCCGCTGGCCAGGTCAACGCACCAGTCGTTGAGGCAGACGCCGATATCAAACAAAAACGTGTCGCAGCCGGCAAAGTAGAAATCGAAAAACCCGGTGAGTTGCGCGCCCTCGAACATCACGTTGTCGCGAAACAGGTCGGCGTGTACGGCGCCTTGCGGCAAGCCCTGGTAGGCGGAACCACTGGCGATGTGGTTTTGATAGGCCAGCTCTGACAACAGCAGGCTGCGCTGCTCGGGCATGAGGTATGGCAGCACGCTGGGCACGGTCCGGTTCCACCAGGGAAGCCCGCGCAGGTTGCCCTGCGCCCGTGGGTAGTCCAGGCCCGCCAGGTGCATGCGCGCCAGCATGTCGCCAACAGCCGCGCAATGGGTAGCAGTGGGTTGCAATTCGCTGTGGCCGCGCAGCTTGTTGACGACGGCAGCCGGCTTGCCTTTCAGGCGGTGCAAAATTTCGCCTGATGTGCTGGCTGCCGGGTTGGGCACCGGAATGCCGCGTGCAGCCAGATGCTTCATCAAATGCAGGTAGAACGGCAGCTGCTCGAACGTCAGGCGCTCAAACAAGGTCAGGACGTAATGGCCCTGGTCGGTATCAACGAAATAGTTGGTGTTTTCAATGCCGCCGGCGGCTGCCTTGATGGTTTGCAGTTGCCCCAGATGAAGGGCGCTCAGGAAAACTGCAGCCTCGTCAAACGAGACTTCGGTGAATACAGCCATGCGTGAAAATTAATCCCGAAACGAAAAATCAGAACTTGAAGAAGTTCCAGACGCGCGAACCGTTGGTGTCATTGCTGGTGCTGGGTGGCGGCGTGCCGCGCGCACCTTCTGCGGGCTTGACTTCGTAGGCCGGAACGGTGGTTTTTGGCTGAACCGCGATCTGTTTGGTTTCGCCGCCGACCCGCAGCTCATCGATACGTGAACCGGCGTCCTCGGTGCGGATGCGCTCGATGGTGGGGTCGCCCCGGCCAGGCTTGCTGGGTGCGTCGGGTGCGGCCTCTGGGTGAACCTGCGGCGCCCGCTTGGATGGCGAAGGCGCCTGCGTTTGCGCCATGACCGCAGCCAGCGGCAGCGCTGCAATAACAGCGGCAAAAAGTAGGCGCAGGGCGGTTTTCATATCGGTATTGTAGGCTTGCGGGGGCCGGCACGGCCACCAAAAGCGCAGCCGATGCAGCACCTGATTTCCCCGACAATGAGCCCCATGAGCCCAGAGAAAAAAACCCTGTTGCTGGTCGATGGTTCCAGCTACCTGTACCGCGCCTTTCATGCCATGCCCGATCTGCGGGTAACACCGGGCGACCCGACAAGTCCCGCCACTGGCGCCATTCGCGGCATGATCAACATGATGCAAAAGCTGCGCAAAGACGTGCGTGCCGACTACGCGGTGTGCGTGTTCGATGCCAAGGGCCCGACCTTCCGCGATGCGCTTTTTCCCGACTACAAAGCCCAGCGCTCGGCCATGCCCGACGACCTGCGCAGCCAGGTCGAGCCTATTCATGAAGTAGTGCAGTTGCTCGGATGGAAAGTGGTGGCTGTGCCGGCTGTGGAAGCCGACGACGTCATCGGCACGCTCGCCTGCATGGCTTCACAGCAACGCATTGAAGTCATCATCTCCAGCGGCGACAAAGACCTGAGCCAGCTGGTCGATGAACACATCACCGTCATTGACACCATGAACGACCGCCGCCGCGACCTGGCCGGAGTCGAAGCCGAATTCGGTGTGCCGCCGCGCCTGATGGTTGACTACCAGACGCTGGTCGGCGACGCGGTTGACAACGTGCCCGGCGTGCCCAAGGTGGGGCCGAAAACGGCGGTGAAGTGGTTGCTCGAATACGGATCGCTTGACGCGCTGGTCGCGCG
>JANPFZ010000315.1:0-2305 GCA_031423655.1 Polaromonas sp. | reverse complement strand
TCAAGCGCGGCACCATTCACGGACTGATTGGCCCCAACGGTTCTGGCAAAAGCACCATGATGAATGTGCTGACCGGCATTTACGTGCCGACCGCTGGCAGCATCGAGTTTGCCGGCCGCTCGGTAGTGGGCCGCACCTCATCCGACATCGCGCTGTCGGGTATTGCACGCACATTCCAGAACGTGCAGCTGTTCGGCGAAATGACTGCGCTGCAAAATGTGCAGGTGGGTTTGCATCACACCTTTGCCAGCAACATCGTTGACGTGTCGCTGCACACGCCGCGCTACCAGCGCGAAGAAAAGGCAGCCACTGAACGTGGCCTGGGTCTGCTTCGCTTTGTCGGTCTGGCTGACCTGGCCACCGAGGAGGCGCGCAACCTGCCCTACGGCAAGCAGCGCCTGCTCGAAATCGCCCGCGCGCTGGCGCTCGATCCGCAATTGCTGCTGCTTGACGAACCGGCGGCTGGCCTGACCGCGCCCGACATCAAGGAGTTGATCACCATCATCCGCAAGATTCGCGACCACGGTATCACGGTGATCCTGATCGAGCATCACATGGATGTGGTGATGAGCATCTGCGACTCGGTATCGGTGCTGGACTTTGGCCAGAAGATCGCCGAGGGCAAGCCCGCTGAAGTACAGGCTGACGAAAAAGTGATCGAGGCTTATCTCGGTGGCACAGTTGCATAAGAACACAGGACAGCAATATGTTGAGTATCAAGAACCTTGAGGCCGGTTACGGCAAGGTGCAGGTCCTTCACGGCATCTCCATCGACGTACCCAAGGGTAAAGTGGTGACGCTGATTGGCTCCAACGGCGCCGGGAAAACCACCACCATGCGCGCCGTGTCGGGAATGATCAAGCCGACGGCGGGTGAGATCACGCTGCACGGCAAGCGTGTGGATGGGCTTGAGTCCTACGCCATTGCCAAGCAGGGCCTGGCCCACTCCCCCGAAGGCCGGCGTGTGTTTGCCACCATGACGGTGACCGACAACCTGATTTTGGGGGCGTTTCCGCGTCTTACCGGAAGCCGCCCCAAGGGCGATGTACCGGGCGACCTAGAGCGGGCCATGGAGCTTTTTCCGCGTTTGAAGGAGCGTCGCAATCAGCTAGCCGGAACGCTGTCGGGCGGCGAGCAGCAAATGCTGGCAATGGCTCGCGCGGTAATGCTGAACCCCGAAATTGTGCTGCTGGACGAGCCCTCGATGGGCTTGGCTCCCATCCTTGTTGAAGAAGTGTTCCGCATCATTGCCGATTTGAAGTCGCGCGGTGTGACGATGTTGCTGGTCGAACAATTTGCCGCAGCAGCCCTGAAAGTAGCCGATTATGGTTATGTGCTCGAAAACGGACGCATCTCCGTGCATGGCGAGGCCACAAGCCTGCGGGATGACCCCGCTGTGAAAGCGGCGTACCTCGGCGGTGGCGGGCACTGAAAGC
Organism: Polaromonas sp.; assembly: GCA_031423655.1. Taxonomy (GTDB): domain Bacteria; phylum Pseudomonadota; class Gammaproteobacteria; order Burkholderiales; family Burkholderiaceae_C; genus Polaromonas. Next base: position 869 of record JANPFZ010000315.1, on the reverse strand, counting down.
TACCCCTTTGGGGATCAGGCCACGTCTCAAGCCACGCGGATACCGGCAAGCGCTGGATCGCCCGGTGGAAATTTCAACTCCATCTGCTGCAAGGTCGCCCGCACGATAGTCGCAATCATTAAATTGCGATGAGTTTTGGAGTTGGACGGCACCACCGTCCACGGCGCCCATGCAGTGCTGGTGGCGTTCAACAGGCCTGCGTAGGCGCGCTGGTACAGCTTCCATTGTTTGCGCACTTCAAGGTCGCCGGCGCTGAACTTCCAGTGCTTGGCCGGGTCGTCGATGCGTTCCTGCAGCCGCTCGCGCTGCTCTTCAAAGCTGATGTGCAGCATGAACTTGAGGACCACCGTTCCGGTCTCGCTGAGCATGCGTTCGAAGTCGTTGATATGCCGATAGCGCTGGGCTGTCTGCTGGGGCGTGACCCAGCCGTTGACCGGCGGCACCAGCACGTCTTCGTAGTGGCTGCGGTTGAAAATCACCACTTCGCCAGCACCGGGCACCCTCTGGTGAATTCGCCACAGGTAGTCATGCGCCCGCTCGTCTTCAGTGGGCGCTTTCCAGCCCACGGTGTGAACGCCAAGCGGGCTGACACGCCCAAATACCCCGCGCAGCGTGCCGTCTTTGCCAGAGGTATCCGTGCCCTGAAGAATCACCAGCAGTTTATGACGTCTGTCGGCATAAAAGAGGTTTTGCAAAATATCAAGCTCGGTGGCCAAAGCCTCGACAGCGGCCTTGTCGCGCGTCTTGTCGCCGCTGGAAAACGGCATCGCAGCGGGGTCGAAGTCTTTCATCGAGCAGGCGACGGGTTTTGTTTTTTTGCTTTCCGCATCTACCTGCACAGGCGGTTGCCAGCGCGCCACGGTTTTTGC
>JANPFZ010000314.1:0-18508 GCA_031423655.1 Polaromonas sp. | reverse complement strand
GCGCAGCCTGATGGCCCGTCTGCCGCAACGACCAGGCCCACGCGCGGCGTGAACATTCATCAGCTTTTTCCAAGTCCCGCCTGATGTACGGCGAGGTCGATCCAATTATGTCCCTGCGGCTGGCCGAGGAAGTGCAGTGGGAACTCGACCCGCTGCACTTTCTGGTTACGCTGGATCGGTTCACCGGTCTGGGACACTGCATCGATCAGCGCGAGCTGGCCGCCTTCGGCGTCGCGCTCCGACCAAGAGCGGAATCTCAAAAAATTCTCTCGTAGCCCGCCAATCGAATATGACAAACGCAGTGAACGTGGCCGTTGCTATCGCACGATGCGAAGAAGGTCGCACACGCTTGGCAATTCGATGTCGAGATTGCCTGATACGTCATAGGGTCGGATCACGATCCAGTGCTCACATTGCCATTCGTACAAGTTTGGCTTACGAAACGGATCGACTGAAGGCATCGCTGCGACGCTCTGGGCACGAGGTTCCTCGCAGTATTTAACTGGGCCGCTATCGAAATTGAATGGCCGTTGTCGACCAATTCTGTTGAAAACTCGATTTGAAACGTGGCGGTTATTGCGTTTGAAACGCGCAAGCTGACTTTTTTTATCCAGTGGTTCGACTTTTTGATCGAGGTGGTCTTTCCCGAACCCCTTTCACGCCGGTATGGACCCTTCTTGCTCATTTCCTGGCATCAACCGTTTGGCCAATCGTCCCAAATTCTGCGCAGTGGCCGCTAGTAGAAACTCATCTTGGGCTCCTGAAAGACCGCGCAGCCGTAGTTGATCGAGCTTGAGGATGCGTTTGAGGTGGGCGAACAGCATCTCGACCTTTTTACTTTGTCTCCCCGACTGTTTGAAGGCATCGGTTTTGCCGATCTGCCGGGCAACATCACGGGCATCTGCCTTGATGATGCTCGCGTCCACTGCAAAGCCTTCACCACCGACTAACCCCTCAGACATACAGCGACGTAGCACGACTTCAAAGACATGGCGGAAGGTTTCACTCTGTCGAAAGCGGCGATGCCGATTCTTGGAGAAGGTGGAATGGTCGGGAATTTTGTCCTCCAGTCCCAGCTGACAGAACCAGCGATACGCCAGATTCAGATGCACTTCCTCGCACAGCCTGCGCTCGGACCGAATGCCGAAGCAGTAGCCGACGACCAGCATGCGAACCATGAGTTCTGGATCAATTGAGGGGCGTCCGGTGTGGCTGTAGAACGGGACAAGATGCTGCCTTAACCCGCCAAGGTCGAGAAACCGGTTTATGCCGCGTAACAAATGATCACGCGGTACGTGGTCATCGAGATTGAACGAGTAAAAGAGCCGATACTGATTGCCCGCTTGACCCATCATGGTGTGCACCTCCGTCAATGACGAAACACATGCAAACCGCGAGCCAGGTTCGTATTTCGCGGGAGTTTTTCAACAGAATTGACCAGAAGCGGACACTCGCGAGCGACTGGGATTGGGATGCAGAAATTTGGTCATTGAATCTGTGGATGGGCAATGCTGAAAGCTTTGATTCGATGAAATTTCGTCGATAGCTATCGAGCCATTTAACCCTCCGCCAGCGCATCAATAAACACCCGCACCTTCGCCGATAGGCTGCGGTGGCTGGTGTATAGCGCATGCGCATCGACGCTATCGGGCTCATGGTCGGGCAGCACGCGAACCAGCGTTCCGTTCGCAATCGCGTCCACCGCATGAAAGTCAGGCAGCTGGCCAATGCCGGCGCCGCCGATTAGCATCGTTTTGACGACCGCGGGCTCGGGTACCACGGTGGCCGGCAGGATGTCCACTTCCTGCACGATGATGCCCGTGATGAATGACCGCTAACGTGTCGTCAAAACTTGGAATTGACCTTCCAGAAAGCTGCCATTGGCGATCGGCAGCTTTCGCTGCACAACGGAAGTCCGTTTAAGACTGACAAGAGTCATTCGACCTTCAGAACTGCTTGCTCCAGACCCGACATTGGAACCAGCAACTTGAGCATTAGCAATGTGGAGACGATTTCGATGACTGCGGCACCCGCAACCGAGCCCTGTGCAGTTACTCGCCAATGTCCGGTAGCTTCGGTGTGTCAGATTTGATCCCTGGCGACCTGTCATATTACGAATCTTTAATTGGCCACGTCGCGACCACAGACCCTGTCGATGAATACGTTACCCGTGAATTAGTACCGCATTTAGAAATGGTTTTCAAGGCGAATCCAGCGTGGGGGCTGCGCTGCATTCAAGGGACGTGTATTAGCTCCAAGTTGGATGTGGCGACGGTCACACGTTCAGCCACAAATGATGATGTCATCTCGGCGCTACAGGCATCTGGGCCGGGCACCACCCCATTTGCAAAACTTGCGACATTTCAGATTGCCCAGTCACGTGTGGCAAGTGATTCCCGATTTGGCGACTTGGCGAAGGAGGCGCTCAACAGCATTATTGAGCAAGCATCGCGCGATGGTGAAGGCCTTGACCATGACGAGCTTTTCCCGGCATTCATTCGGCTGACTTTAAACGCGATCAGTCAGAGCGAACAATTTTGTCTGGCGCCACCCTATTGGCGGAGATTAGCCGCTTTCGCGCACGCATCTATTGTGTTGGAAACCCTCGATTTCAATGGCTGGAACAAGGTAGAGTTGGTCGCATGGTGTGCCGCGCAGCAGTCAATGGTCACCGCCGCAGTCGGAATACTTGATCTGATTCGTGAACCAGTATGGCGCGGTGACTTGCAAAGTGCGGCAGACCTCAACTTAGCGGCGCTTGTAAGAGCGGTGAAGTGGAGTGCCGATAGTGAAAATTACCTACTTGGATTGTCATCAACGCAGGCAGAGCAGATACAAGTTCTCTTTCCAAAGTTGCGATTAGCGTTTGGCCTGCCCGACCCATTGTGTGATGGGCAATGGCGCCAAGGTTCTGCGACTGTGCAGACTATCGGCGAAGAGCTCTTGTTAGCTCTTACGAGCGGGAGGCCCCAAGGGCCACCATTGAACTCTCAACAGACATGGAACGCATTGGCATACAGCTCGCGCATCTTTGCTTTCAGCAGTGAACTGCTTGGAAAGGTACGGGGTATGGCAAGTGAAATTCATCTTCGAGACACTGAAATTTCTGACGAACAGTATGCGGTTCTCTCTTGTGCAGCTGAGATTGCTGCGACACAAGCGGATGAAGAACTTGCTGGAATTCTGGCAACTTGCGTTCTAAATGTGGCTGAACCTATCGCGCAGCCGTTGCAGGCAGCAAAGTTCGCTGCAATGCTCGTGATGGCATCAGGTTCGATTCAAAGTTGGCCTGGTAGTCTGGCGTGGGCGGCCGATCGGCTGGTGGCGCTGGCATATCGAACACCGCAAGGAGTGTGCAGCGGAGACGGGGAAAGGCGTGGATCATTGCGCGTTCTGCGATCCGCTGAATACATAGATGTGGCCGTGCAGCCTAATGGTGTCGCGCCAGCTGCCCGCCGCTGCGAAACCGCTTCGCTGCAATCCAGCGCTCGTCCAGATGTCAAACATGCAGTGGGAATGTCGGCTTTGTGCCGTTGAATCCTTGACCTTGAACTTCCGCAATGGGCACTTTCCGGTCACATAGCAGAGGCCAATACTCAGAAAACCGAAAAAATTGAGAATCCGCAGATGTTGGATGGGCCACGATTGGGCCAACGGTGGGCCATGGCAAATTCCACAGTCAAAGCGCCTTCTCCGGCTGGTTTTGGCATTTTCAAGGTGCCGACCATTGGCCCGCCAGCGGAACCTACCTTGTCACCGGTATCTTGTGGACCCGTTTCGTTCTCTGGCGCGGTGGGAGAATCGAATCCGTACTTTTTTGGCCTCAAGAGAGCTTTAGTCATTTTCGATCTGTGAGAAAATGTAGTGGCTTTCAAAGTTCAGCATATGCGGCTGTAGCTCAGTGGATAGAGTATTGGCCTCCGAAGCCAAGGGTCGTGGGTTCGATCCCCGCCAGCCGCACCAGATATCCAGACCGCTGAAGGGCGAACCAGCCCTCGAACGCCGGTCGTTGTCTTTTGAGGATTGCTTCAATCCCGATCACGATAGCCAGTCGATGCCCAGTGGCCTAACTGATCGGGCGGGCGGGCACCCTGATGTGCGGGTGACGGCCACAGCGTCATTCGATACGCAGGCGCCACGGTCTTTCATGACCCAATCTACACGCGGGGCTGGCAGGTCGAGGTGGGCCCTGAGCCGGTGATCCTGGATAACTGTCGAACAAAACTGTCCTGTAGCCCAGGTAAAACTTGCATAAATAGCTATAAAAATAATAGCAACTTGATATCTTGCGGCGTATTTGAGCAGACACGCTCATCCGGAAACAGACTTTTCCCGGTCATGGGAACGGGCGCAGATGTCGTAGCGCCTAAAGTCGCGGCGTCGTGAAGCCTTGCCTTCTTACTGCCCGCCATTCGCATTTTTCTTGCCAATGACCTGATCCGGGGAGTCATAAAAAATCTTCAAACAGATAGCGTTTCAGCGGTACTAGCTCTGCACGCCGACATATCGAGCTATCGCCAGCTGACACACGGCAGGCACATTCAAAAAAGCGACCCGACGGGCTTTTCGCCGCCTTTGGCCTGGTTAGCTGGCCTACGCCTGTCTCCTGCCGAGACTTACATGGGCTCGGTGGGTTTTTACTTAACGTTAGCGCATGTATGAATGAACAAGATGCGTTGGCCCTTGCGGCAGCGCATCAATCCGGGAGGCGATTTTGATCGGTGTTGTCGTGCCAGCTCACAACGAAGAAAATTCCATCAGGTCATGCCTCGCGTCGATTCTGGAGGCATCTACTGACCCGCATTTAGCGCAGGAACCCGTCAGGGTGTTCGTCGTGCTCGACTGCTGCACAGACGATACGCGAGCCATTGCCGAAGCCATGGGAGCGCAGATTGTGCAGGTTTCAGCGCGCAGTGTGGGGTTTGCGCGCGCTGCCGGCGCTCAGGCAGCGCTCGATGCAGGCGCTCGCTGGCTTGCTTTTACCGACGGGGACAGCGAGGTTGCGCCCAACTGGCTGGCGGCGCAGTTGGCGCATCACGCGCAGGGCGCTGACGCGGTTTGCGGAACCATCGCCGTTGCGAACTGGGCTGACTATGGCGAAAAAATGCGACTCCACTTTGGTGCTACTTATTCCGACAGGGACGGGCACCGCCACATCCATGGCGCCAACCTGGGCGTCAGTGCCACGGCCTATCAGCGCGCGGGCGGCTTTGAGGCGCTTGACACCAGAGAGGATGTCGCATTCGTGGAATCGCTTGAGAAACTGGGGGCGACGATTGCATGGTCGGCAACACCCCGGGTGGTGACCAGCGCGCGTCCTGACTTTCGCGCACCGGGCGGTTTTGGCGCCACGCTTCAACGCATCCACCAGGAGGGCCAATGGGTGCTGCCGATGGCCTCCTGATCCCGGCTGATCAGGCCAACCTGCACGTTCCTGCGTCCGCCGCGCACCGGCTGCGCCAGGCCCTGGGTCTTTCAAACGCGCCTGACGATCCTGCAGCCGGCCTGCGCGATCTCGTCCGCCAGGGGCTGGACCAGTTGCCCCTGCCCGGCAGCGGGCACACACTGGCACGGTGGCGCGCGCTGGCTGCCGTCGGCGAGCACGATTTGTCTCTGGCCAAGCTCTACGAAGGTCATACCGACGCGCTGGCGATTTTGGCCGAGCTTGATGGCGCATCGACCGATCACGCTGCTTGCTGGAAAAAGCCGGAACGCCTGTCTCCCGGTGATGAAATGGTCTGGGGTGTGTGGGCATCGGAGGCCCCTGAAGGGCGTGTCAGCTATGAGCCGACCACGCCCGCCACGCCAGCGGCCGATGGCGCGGTGGTGCTCACGGGCGTGAAGCACTGGTGTTCGGGGGCCAGAACTGCAAGCCACGCGCTGCTGACGGTGTGGCCGGGCCAAGCGCAACAGCCAAGGGACGCACCACAGCTCGCCTGGCTGCCTATCGACCAGCCCGGCGTGCGAGTTGTCGCTGACGCCTGGAAGGCTGTGGGCATGAATGCAAGCGCCAGCCTGCAGGTCCAGTTGCGGGGCGCCCGCGCCTGGCTGGTCGGCAGCCCCGGCCAGTACCTGTCGCGGCCGGGTTTCTGGCAGGGCGGCGCGGGTGTCGCGGCATGCTGGTACGGCGGCACGACGACGCTGGCCAAAACGCTTTATCGTGCCGTCGCTCAAAGGCCCGAGAGTTCGCGAAGCCCATTTCTTCTGGCTGCCGCCGGCAAGGTGGCCGTGATGATGCGCGCCATGGCCTTGACGCTGCAGGGCGCAGCGCGCTGGATTGACGAGCATCCGCATGCCGACGCCAGCGACATGGCGCTCGGTGTCCGGCTGGCTGTCGCTGCAGGCGCCACTCATGTGCTGGAAGAGGTTGCGGCAGCGCTGGGCGCCACGCCGTTTTGTTGCGATGCGGCATTTGCCAGGGCGGCTGCCGATCTACCGGTGTTTATTCGGCAAAGCCACGGTGATCGGGACTTTGCCGCGCTCGGGAAGCAGCTGGTTTCCAAAGGAGAAGGTCTATGGGCGCTCTAGATGCGGAATTGATGAGAGAGATCGATGCCGGGGAAAACTCCGCCGCGCGCGTGATCACGCCGGACGGCACGCCAGAGAAGGTGTGGGACGCGTGGCCGGGTCTGGATGAGGTGGAACTGATTCCAATCGAGAAATGGATGCACCCGATGGCGCGGCTGGTAGTGGTCGCGCCGCACCCCGACGATGAAATCCTCGCTTGCGGCGGGCTGATGGCCTTGCATGCCCGGCGCGGCGGCCAATGCCTGGTGGTGGCGGTAACCGATGGCGAGGCCAGCCATGGCGAAAACCTTGGTTGGCGCGCGGGGCAACTCGGCGAAACGCGGCGTGCCGAGCGAGTCTGCGGCCTGGCGCGGCTGGGCTGTGCGGAAACCGAAGTGCATCGGCTCGGACTGCCCGACAGCAAAGTGGCCAGCCATTTCGAGACGCTGCAATCCGAACTGGCGCAGCGCATGCGGTGGGGCGACATCGTCGTGACCACCTGGCGAAATGACGGCCATCCTGACCACGAGGCCTGCGGTGCGGCTGCAGCCCGCGCCTGCGCTGATGTGCGCTGCCGCCTGCTGGAAGCACCGGTGTGGATGTGGCACTGGGGCCGGCCCGCTGATCAGCGGGTGCCGTGGCACCGCATGGTGGGGCTGATGTTGCCGGGTGAGGCGGTTTCACGCAAGCAGCGCGCGGTGCAATCGCATGCCAGCCAGTTGCTTCCGCGTGGCGATGCGCAGGCGCCTGTGTTAGGCCAAACCATGCTCGACCGGCTGGCCCGACGCACCGAATATTTTTTCGTTTGAGGGCGGTGAATTGATGGCGCTTTCTACTTTTAATCTTGCTTCTGCTTCAGTTCCACCGGCTTACTTTGAGGCCATGTTTGCAGGCAACGACGACCCGTGGAGCTTTCGTTCCCGCTGGTATGAGACGCGTAAACGCGCCGTAACGCTGGCCAGTCTGCCGCGCGCAAGGTATGGCCATGCGTTCGAGCCCGGTTGCGCCAATGGCGAGTTGTCGGCCGAACTGGCCGCGCGCTGTGACCGCTTGCTGATTTGCGATGGTACCCAGCGCGCTGTTGACATTGCACGGGACCGGGTCAGCAGTTTGTCGCATGTCGAAGTGATGCAAGCCTGGGTGCCCGATGACTGGCCGCAGCGGGCTTTTGATCTGGTGGTGATCAGCGAGCTGGGGTATTTTTTGAGCCCGGCGGCACTTGAAAAACTGATTCGGAAAGTGCGGGGCTCGCTGCAGCCGGGGGGAACCGTGCTGGCTTGCCACTGGCGTCAGCACATCGACGCTTGCACGCTTGATGGCGATGAAGTGCAGCGCCGCATCGGCTATGGCCTGGGTCTGCCCAGCCTGACGCGGGTGGCCGACGCTGACTTTTTGCTGGAGGTCTGGTGCGACGACGCGCAATCGGTCGCGCAGTGGGAGCAGATTGCATGACGAGTTGGCGGAGTCAGCCCGGCGCTAGCGCGGTTTCGCGTGATTTTGATGACAAGTGAATGCGTACAGAAATTTTTTTTTAGACGTTGTACTTTCGTAAGCTTTTTGGCAAACTAATTTTTCCCTGAGTCAAGGAACTGCAGAAATGTCCCGCCCCTCCCATTTCGATCAGCTGCGCGATGCGGTCCAGAAAGAAGTCTCCGACATGGAGCTGCGCGCCATCCGCTGCGAAAGTTTTCTGGAAGAAATCATCCGCTATCAAAGCGGTCACGGCGCCTTGCCTGACGAGCAGCAATTTTTGCTGTGGCGCGAAGACCTGAAGCAAACGGTTGCTGTGCGCGCGCTGAAGGCTGGTGTGGGCCTGCCGGCGCAAGGTGCCCTGACTTCTGACCATGCCGTCCGCCAGCCGGCAGGCGAGGTCGCCAGGGCGCCAGGTCGCGACCATAGCCAGCGCAAAATGGATTCCCCGGGGTCTTGACCTGCGCCGCACCAAGCGCTGCAGCCTTCTTGCTCGCTACATATTTAATAGCAACTTGCGCACTCATTACTTGGGCTGGCGGCACTTTTTACTTAATATTTAGCTGTTCCTGATGAAAATCCTGTCAACCTTTTGCGTCGCTGCCACGGCAGGCTTGTTGCTGGCCAGTTGCGCTGTGACTGCCGTGAAGCCTGGCATGACGCAGGGCGAAGTCATCGCGGCTTATGGCAGACCTTCGGCGATCGTGCCAATCAGCACGGGTACACGGCTGCAGTATTCGGGGCAACCGCTCGGGCGGTTTGTGGTGATGGTGGACCTCGATATCAGCGGAAGGGTGGTCGGCGCAAAAGAAGTGATGACACCTGCCGAGTTTTCAAAGATCGAGATCGGCAAGTGGACACGCAGCGACATTGAGCGCGAGTTTGGTCCGCCCGCCATCGTTGACGGTGTGGCCTCCTGGCGCGGCGCGATCATGACCTATCGCTGGCGCGACGCGGTCACAGACATGTTTTTTTTCGTCTACCTGGATGCGGCCAACATCGTTCAGCGCACCGGCCAGGGAATGGAAATTCCGGCACGCTGGGAAGTGGACTGACCGCAGCATTGCCAGCAGACACTGGCGACTAGTCCTCGGAGATGACACGGCCAATTTCGGGCCAGCGGTGGTGCAGGTAAATCCACGCCACCAGACCGATGCACAGCATGGCCAAGGAGGCCGCCGCCAGCGCGATGGTGGAATGCATCACCAGCGGCGCAATCACACCGGCGACCAGGCCGTTGGCGCTCGAGCCGATAAACGCCTGCAGCGACGACGCCATGCCGCGCCGTTCCGGGTGCAGGTCCAGCACCAGCAGCGTGACCACCGGCACCATCAGCGCCCAGCCAAACGCAAACAGCGCAATCGGAAACAGCGACCAGGCGACATGCGCCGGAAACAGCAGGTTGGCGGCCAGGTTAATCAGGGACGTGCCAAACATGATGACGAAGCCGTGCCGGATCTGCCGCTTGGGTGCGACTTTGCCGGCGAGCCTGCCGCTCAGCCAGGCCCCTGACATGATGCCCGAGATGGTGAGCACGAAGAACCAGAAAAACTGCGTCGGCTGCAGCTGCAGGTGATGGCCTAAAAATTCCGGCGCCGAAAGCACATACAAAAACATGCCGTTGAAAGGCACGCCGCTGGCCAGCGCCAGCAGCACAAAGCGCGCGCTGGAGCCCAGCTGCCAGTAGCCGCGCATCAGGTGCCTGACCTCAAACGGCTGGCGCACCTCGACTGCCAGTGTTTCGGGCAGAAAGCGGAAGTTGGTCACCCACAGCAGCGCGCCCACACCGGTGAGAAACCAGAAAATACTGTGCCAGCCCAGGTGGACAAACAGCCAGCCGCCGACGATGGGTGCCACCGCCGGCGCCACGCCGAAATAAATCGTCACCTGGCTCATGACCTTCTGGGCTTGCGCGGGCGGGTACATGTCACGAATGACGGCGCGCGACACCACAATGCCGGCGCCGGTCGACAAGCCCTGCAAGGCGCGGAAGAAAACCAGCTGCTCAATGCTTTGCGACAAAGCGCAGCCCGCTGATGCCAGCGTGAACATTGCCACCCCCCACAGCACCACCGGACGCCGACCGAAACTGTCGGCCAGCGCGCCGTGGAACAGGTTCATGAAGGCAAAGCCGAACAGGTAGGCCGACAGCGTCTGCTGCATTTCCACCGGCGTGGCGCCCAGCGAGGTGACCATGCCGGTGAAGGCCGGAATGTAGGTGTCGATGGAAAACGGGCCCAGCATGCCGAGCACCGCCAGCAATACGGCAAGCGTCCAGCGCGGCCCCCGCCAGAGCTGGTCGGCGTGGGGGTTCATTCCTTTTTCAACTGAAGGGCGGCTTGGTACAGCTCATTGCGCGGCGCGCCGGTAATTTCTGCGGCCAGCTTCACGGCGGTTTTTAACGGCAGTTCTGCCAGCAGCAGCTGCAGCACGCGCGTGTTGTCTTTCGGTGCTTCCGGCGCGGTGGCCGGGTGCAGCACCAGCGCAAATTCACCCCGCGTGCGCTGCGGGCCGACGGCCAGCCAGGCAGCCAGCGCTTGCGCCGGCATGGTGGCGATTTCTTCGAACTGTTTGGTCAGTTCGCGCCCCACCGTCACCAGCCGACCCGCCAGCGGCGCCAGGGCGCGCGCCAATGCTTCGATGCGGTGCGGCGCTTCAAGAATCACTGTGGCCCGCGCATCCAGCGCCAGCAAGGCAATCGCCTGGTCGCGCTCGCCCGCCTTGCTCGGCAAAAAACCGGCAAAGACGAAGGCTCCATCGCCGGCAATACCGGCCACGCTGAGTGCGGTCGTCACGCTGCTGGCGCCGGGCAGCGGCATGACGCGAAAGCCTGCTGTCTGTGCAGCGGCCACCAGGCGCGCGCCTGGGTCGCTGACGGCAGGCGTGCCGGCGTCGCTGACGTAAGCCACGCGCTCGCCGCGCTGCAGCCGCTCGATCACCAGCGCGGCGGCCTGCGCTTCGTTGTGCTCGTGTACCGCCAGCAGCGGTTTGTCGATGCCATAGTGGCGCAGCAGCGGCTGCGTGTGGCGCGTGTCTTCGCAGGCGATGGCGTCTGCCAGTTGCATCGCGTGCAGGGCGCGCAGCGTGATGTCGGCCAGGTTGCCGATGGGGGTTGCCACCACGTAGAGCGTGGCTTCCGGATAATGCTGCATGCCTGCAGCGGCGCGCGCCGCGCCCAGGGCCAGTTCGAAAGAAGCGTTCAATGTGGTTTTCCAGAAAACAGGCCGCCAAAATGCCGCCCGCTAAAACGCCGAATGTAGCGCCGGATTTGGCGGCTCGGAGGGAGGCTAAGGCTATGGCCGGCGCCCGTGCCAGGTTGGCGACTGCACAGCCTACCACCAAGTCGCGCGGTGACGCGGCCGAGGCCTCCGCAAGAGCTTTTCTAACAAAGGCCGGGCTGAAATTTATAGCCGCCAATTTCAAAACGCCGGGGCGCGGCGGCGGGGAAATCGATTTGATCATGCGCGCGGCCGACGGCACGCTGGTGTTTGTCGAAGTGCGGCAGCGCGCCAGCGCCTCGCACGGCGGCGCGGCGGCCAGCATCAGCGGCGTCAAACAGCAGCGCATCATTTTTGCCGCGCGCCATTATTTGATGTGTTTCGCCAGTGCGCCGCCGTGCCGCTTCGATGTGGTGCTGGTGCAGGGCGGGGCGGGCAACCCGCAGGCGGTAGCGATTGAATGGCTGCAGGCGGCGTTTGACGCGTCTTGAGGGCGCCGCTGCTCTTTGTTACCTGAAAAGCGTTAGTCGCGCTGCCATATGCTATAAAGTTTATAGCTGCTTGCGCACATAATCATTGGGCTATAGCCCGGTTTAGCTCAAGAAAATCTGATTTTGAGTTCGCCGTCTACTTTTTTCCATCCCAACCTGACCCGCTATCATTCACCCATGCTCGAACAACGTATAGAACAGCACTTCATCGACAGCGCCGACCTGAAATACCAGGCGGCGCAGGTTTTGTCCAAGCCCATCGCGGCAGCCGTGCAGGCTATTTTGGCCAGCGTGACCAGCGGCGGCAAGGTGCTGGCCTGCGGCAATGGCGGATCGGCTGCCGACGCGCAGCATTTCGCGGCTGAATTTGTCGGCCGCTATGAACGCGAGCGCCCCGAGCTGGGCGCGATTGCGCTGACGACGGACAGTTCGATCATCACGGCAATTGCCAACGACTACGACTTCAGCGTCATTTTTTCCAAGCAGGTTCGCGCACTCGGCAGCGCCGGTGATGTGCTGCTGGCCATGAGTACCAGCGGCAATTCCGCCAATGTGCTGGCAGCCATCGAAGCCGCGCACGAGCGCGACATGACGGTGGTGGCGCTCACCGGGCGCAGCGGCGGCAAGATGATGCAGGCGCTGCGCGAAACCGATGTGCATATCTGCGTGCCGCATGAGCGCACCGCGCGCATTCAGGAGGTACACCTTCTCGTCCTTCATTGCATTTGCGATGGTGTGGATACCCAGTTACTCGGTGATCAGGAGTCTTCAACATGAGATGTGTTTTGTTAAAACGTGTGGCGCTGTCGGGGGCGCTGGCCGGTTTGTTCGGTGGCGCATTGACGGCCTGTATTCCGCTGGTGATTGGCGGGGCCGCAGCCGGCGGCGCGCTGGTGGCGACAGATCGCCGGACTTCGGGCGCCCAACTGGAAGACGAGGGCATCGAGCTGCGCGCAAATTCCCGCATTCGCAGCAGCGTCGGCGACTCCACCCACGTCAATGTGACAAGCTACAACCGCCAGGCGCTGATCACCGGCGAGGCGCCAACTGAGCAGCAAAAGCAACTCGTCGAGCAGATCGTCAAAGGTGTGGACAACGTCGGCTCGGTGGTCAACGAAATGACGATTGGCTTCGTCAGCAGCTTGTCGCGGCGCTCCCAGGACGCCCTCATCAGTGGTCGCATCAAGGCCAGCATTCTGGATTCAAAAGATCTGTTTTTGAACGCCTTCAAGGTATTCACGGAAAACGGGACGGTTTACCTGATGGGCCGCGTCACCCAGCGCGAAGCTGATCGCGCCACCAGCATCGCCCGCTCAACGTCGGGTGTTTCCAAAGTGATTCGCGTGTTCGAGATCGTCACCGAAGACGAACTGGTGCGCGGCTTGCCGGCCAAAGGTGCAGCGCCCCAGCCTGCACCTGCTGCGCTGCCCGCGTCAGCACCCAACTAAGCAGGCGACACGGGCGGCTACTTTTAGCCGACGGATCAGGCTGGAACTACTTGAGCCGACGGATCAAGCTCGAAGTATCCCAGCGCTGCCCGCCCATCGCCTGCACATCGGCATAAAACTGGTCAACCAGCGCTGTGACAGGCAGGCGCGCACCGTTGCGTTTCGCCTCGTCGAGTACCAGGCCCAGGTCCTTGCGCATCCAGTCGACCGCAAAGCCAAAATCAAACTGATCAGCCGCCATGGTCTTGCCACGGTTGTCGAGCTGCCAGCTTTGTGCCGCGCCCTTGCCGATGACGTCGAGTACCTGATTCACATCCAGCCCGGCCTTCTGGCCAAAGGCGATGGCCTCGCTCAGGCCCTGCACCAGTCCGGCAATGCAAATCTGATTGACCATTTTCGTCAGCTGGCCGGCGCCGCTGTCGCCCATCAGCGTAAAGGCTTTTGAGAACGCCATGCCGGCGGGTTTGATCACATCAAACGCAGCCGCGTCGCCGCCGCACATGACCGTCAGCGCGCCGTTTTGCGCACCGGCCTGACCACCCGATACCGGCGCATCGATAAATGCCAGGCCCGCTTTTTTTGCCGCCGCATAGAGCTCGCGCGCCACGCTGGCTGAGGCCGTGGTGTGGTCAACAAAGACCGCACCCGGCTTCATGCTGGCGAAGGCGCCGTCAGCGCCCAAGGTTACCGAACGCAGGTCATCGTCGTTGCCGACGCAACAAAAAATGATGTCTGCGCCTGCGACCGCCAGGGCTGGCGTTGCCGCATGCTTTGGGCTTCCAGCCCTTGAATACTCTGCGCAAAATGCTATTGATTTTGTAGCGTTTCGGTTGTAGACCGTGACAGCATGCCCGGCCAGCGCCAGATGTCCGGCCATGGGATAACCCATGACGCCGAGACCAAGGAAAGCGACTTTTTTCGATGCGGTGGAATCGTAGGTTTTTGGATGGGTGCTGGACATTGAATGGAAGCCGGACATAAAAGAAAGAAAAGAAAATACAGCCAAATCTGTTTGGCTTAGACGATGGCCAGGTTTTCGGTGCCAGCCGCCAGATCGGTCGATTTGGCGCGCTTGCTGTTGAGCTTGATTTGCAGCCGCAGGTCGTTAACTGAATCGGCGTTGCGCAGCGCATCTTCGTAGGTGATCTGCTGATTCTCGAAGCCATCGAACAAAGCCTGGTCGAAAGTCTGCATGCCGAGCTGACGGCTCTTTTTCATGATCTCTTTGATCTCGCTGACGTCACCCTTGAAAATCAGGTCGGAAATCAGCGGTGAATTGAGCATCACTTCGACTGCTGCAAAGCGCCCGCGGCCGTCCTGCTTGGGCACCAGCCGCTGCGAAATCAAAGCCTTCAGGTTCAGTGACAAATCCATCAGCAACTGGTCGCGCCGCTCTTCGGGGAAAAAATTGATGATGCGGTCAAGCGCCTGGTTGGCGCTGTTGGCGTGCAGCGTGGCCATGCACAGATGGCCGGTTTCAGCGAAGGCAATCGCATGCTCCATCGTCTCGCGGTCACGAATCTCGCCCATCAAGATCACGTCCGGCGCCTGGCGCAGCGAGTTTTTCAGGGCCGCTTCCCAGCTGTCGGTGTCCAGGCCCACTTCACGCTGCGTGATGACGCAGTTCTTGTGCGGATGGACGAACTCAATCGGGTCTTCGATGGTGATGATGTGGCCGTGAGACTGCTCGTTGCGCCAGTCAACCATGGCCGCAAGGGTGGTTGATTTCCCCGAACCGGTGGCGCCCACCAGAATCGTCAGGCCGCGCTTGGTCATCACCACGTCTTTGAGCACCTGCGGCATGCCCATCCCGTCGATGGTCGGCAGCGTGACCGGAATCACCCGCATCACCATGCCGACCTGGCCCTGCTGAATAAACGCGTTGACGCGGAAACGGCCAAGGCCCGGCGGCGCGATGGCGAAGTTGCACTCTTTGCTGCGCTCGAATTCCGCCGCCTGCTTGTCGTTCATGATGGCGCGAGCGAGTGCCAGCGTGTGCGCAGCCGTCAGCGGCTGCGGCGACACCTTGGTCACTTTGCCGTCGATCTTCATGGCCGGCGGGAAATCGCCGGTGATGAAGAGGTCACTGCCGCTGCGGCTGACCAGCAAGCGAAGCAGATCGTTGATGAATTTACTGGCCTGATCGCGTTCCATGAGCGCATCCTTTCAAACGCCGGCTGCATAGAGCGCGGTCGTTCAATTTAGTTAATCGATTAAAAAAACAGCTGTCCCCGTGTTCGCGAGCAGGGGCCGCGGGACTGGCTTCGCCAGACTGCAGGCGCAGCGGCCCCCTCGGGGGGCAGAGAGCGACACGCAGTGCGCGAACGTGGGGGCCATATCTAGCCTGGGAAATTATCCGGAATCTTGGCTTTGCCGCGCGCTTCAGCGGCCGAAATCACATTGCGCTTGACCAGCTCGGTCAGGTTCTGGTCCAGCGTCTGCATGCCCACGCTGTTGCCGGTCTGGATCGACGAGTACATCTGCGCCACTTTGGCTTCGCGGATCAGATTGCGGATCGCGCTGGTGCCCAGCATGATCTCGTGCGCCGCCACGCGGCCTGTACCGTCCTTGGTTTTGCACAGCGTTTGCGAAATCACGGCCTGCAGTGACTCCGACAACATCGAGCGAATCATTTCTTTTTCTTCCGCAGGAAAGACGTCGATGATCCGGTCTATGGTTTTGGCCGCGCTCGACGTGTGCAGCGTGCCGAACACCAGATGGCCGGTCTCGGCAGCAGTCATCGCCAGGCGAATGGTTTCCAGGTCACGCATTTCGCCGACCAGAATCGCGTCCGGGTCTTCACGCAGGGCGGACTTCAGCGCGGCCGAAAAGCTCAGCGTGTGCGGGCCGACTTCACGCTGGTTGATCAGGCATTTTTTCGATTCATGCACGAACTCGATCGGGTCTTCGACCGTGAGAATGTGGCCGTATTCGGTTTCGTTGAGGTAGTTCACCATGGCAGCCAGCGTGGTCGATTTTCCCGAGCCGGTCGGGCCGGTGACCAGCACCATGCCGCGCGGTTTCAGGGCCAGATCGCCGAAGATCTTCGGTGCGTTGAGCTGCTCGAGCGTCAGAATTTTTGACGGAATGGTTCGCAGCACAGCGCCCGCGCCCCGGTTGTGGTTGAAGGCGTTGACGCGAAATCGCGCCAGGCCGTCGATCTCGAAAGAGAAATCGACCTCAAGAAACTCTTCGTAGTTTTTGCGCTGGGTGTCGTTCATGATGTCGTACACCATGGCATGCACCTGCTTGTGGTCCAGCGGGTCGATATTGATGCGGCGGACGTCGCCGTGAACCCGGATCATCGGTGGCAAACCGGCGGACAAATGCAGATCGGATGCCTTGTTTTTGACGCTAAAGGCCAGCAGCTGCGTAATGTCCATCCCGGGGAATCCTTGAAAAAAAGTGTTTGTCTGTAAGCGGGTGTCTGCGCTTACAGTCGGATTATGACTTTTATAGTGCGCAATCTCCAACTCGTCCGTGACCGGATTACCACGGCGTGCGTCTCGGCAGGACGCCAGCCCGACAGCGTTCGCCTGATGGCTGTTTCCAAAAAATTTGGCGCCGATGCGGTGCTGCAGGCAGTATCTGACGGGCAGCGGGTATTTGGCGAAAACTATGTTGCCGAAGGCGTGGAAAAAATCACGGCGCTTAATGCGATGTTGCCCGCAGATATCGCCCTCGAATGGCATTGCATCGGCCCGGTGCAGAGCAACAAGACGCGGCTGGTGGCCGAACACTTTGACTGGGTGCAGTCGGTTGATCGTTTGAAAATTGCCGAGCGCCTGAGTGAGCAGCGGCCGGCCGATTTGCCGCCGCTGCAAGTTTGTATACAGGTCAACATCGACGCTGGCGCCACCAAGTCAGGCGTGGCGCCCGAAGACGCCCAGGCGCTGGCGCAGGCGATCTCCAACCTGCCACGCCTGCAGTTGCGCGGACTCATGGCGATCCCCGAGCCGGCTCCTGATTTTGTAGCTGCTTGCGCAATACATACGCGGGCTAGAACCTTGTTTGATCAAATAAACAGCGCGGGTGGGCTGCTGGTGGCGATGGATACGCTGTCGATCGGAATGACGGCCGACATGGAAGCGGCGATTCAGTCCGGCAGCACGATGGTGCGGGTCGGGACAGCGATTTTTGGCGAGCGGGCCGGCCGGAATTAATCCCCGCGCGGCAGCCGAAGCCGGATCGGGCCTTTCCACGGGCCGATGCCTGAGACAGCTTTACCCCCTTGTGCGATCTCGATCTTGCCCTGTTGTGCCAGCCGGCTGGCGGCATCGCGCACCTGCGGCATCAGCGACCGCCAGTCTTCGGGTGCCAGCGCCCGCGCAACTTCTGACGGGCACGCGCTGGCGTGCAGGCCGCGCTGCTGCACCAGCGTCATCAATGTCAATTCGATGTGGCTGCCCGGTACGCTGGCCGATTCAGTCATGTCGCCGGCCCGGCAGAACCATCAAACGCACCCGGCTCATCAAACCCCCAGCGCCAGCCGCGTCGTGCATTTGACTTCTTCCATCACCGCATAGGTCCGCGTCTCGCGCACGCCCGGCAGTTGCCACAGTACCGTGCCGGCAAAGGCACGGTAGGCGTTCATGTCGGCCATGCGCGTTTTGAGCAGATAGTCAAACCCGCCGGCCACCATGTGGCATTCCATGATCTCCGGCCGCACCTGCACCGCCGCCTTGAAAGCCTCAAACACGTTCGGCGTGGTGCGGTCCAGCAGCACCTCGACAAACACCATCAGGCCGGCGCCAAGCTTTGCGGGGCTCAGCTGCGCCTCATAGCCGACGATGTAGCCGCCCCGCGTCAGGCGTTGCACCCGCGCCAGTACGGCGGTCGCTGACAGCGCCACACTTTCGGCCAGCTTGAGGTTGGAAATGCGGCCGTCCTGCTGCAGAACATTCATGATTTTCAGGTCGATGCGGTCGATATCTGCTGCTGTCTGAAGCATAGCTAGTGAATCCTGCGGTTTATTGATTCAAATTTAGCGGGAAATTTACCTTCGATCAAGTCAATATAAGGTTATTCGCTGTTTCAGCCCTTCCTCACGGAGTTTTTCCATGCCCGCCTCGCCCCGTTTGCCCTTTCCCTACCGCCATGAAGCCGACGTCGTGGCCAGCCACCTGCGGGCTATGGCCGGCGCGCTTGACTGGTCCGCTGCTGTGGAGACCGCCCGGCCCTGGGTACACGCGGTGCGAAGCAACCCGCCGCCGTTCTGGGCCATGGAAAGTTTGCTGAAGGAATACCCGATCTCAAGCGCCGAAGGTCTGGCGCTGATGCGGCTGGCGGAAGCGCTGCTGCGCGTGCCCGATGCGCAAACGGCGATTGAACTCACCGCCGACCAACTCGGCCGCGCCGACTTTGATTCGGCCGG
>JANPFZ010000313.1:0-2062 GCA_031423655.1 Polaromonas sp. | reverse complement strand
GGCCCCCACGGTCGCGCACTGCGTGTCGCTTCCTGCCCCCCGAGGGGGCCGCTGCGCCTGCGGTCTGGCAAAGCCAGTCCCGCGGCCCCTGCTTGTGAAGAGGGCGCCCGGCGAAGAAACAGACCTGCTCGGGGCGGCCCGGCGCTGCGGTCGAGGCCTATTGACTGCTATTTACTATGAAAAAGTCCGATAGCCCAGTTAATACGTGCGCGAGCAGCTATTAAAACTATAGCGACCCGAGGGTGACCGTCACCGGCGCATGGTCGCTGGGGCGCTCGTTTTTGCGCGGCAGCCTGTCGATGGTGCAGCTGGCCACCTGCGGTTTCAGCGCCTCGCTCACCAGAATATGGTCGATACGCAGACCACGGTTGCGGCGAAACGCCATCTCGCGGTAGTCCCACCACGAATAGCTTTTCTCGGGCTGCTCAAACATCCTGAACGCATCGGTCAGACCCAGATCGATCAAGGCCTTGAAGTGCTCGCGCTCTTCGGTCGTGTGGTGAATAGTCTCGCGCAGGCCTTCCGCGTCGTAGGTGTCGCGGTCGTCCACGGTGATGTTGAAGTCGCCCAGCAGCACCAGCTTTGGGTGCGCCGCCAGTTCTGTCGCCAGCCAGATGCGAAGGCCTTCCAGCCACTTCATCTTGTATTCAAACTTTTCGCTTCCCGGCGCTTGGCCGTTGACGAAATAACCGTTGACGACACGTACTTCGCCCGCAGGTAGGTCAAGCGTGGCCGCAATCACACGCGACTGCTCGTCGGTAAAACCTACGATGTTTTTGACGACGCTGCGTACCGGCGTGCGACTCAAAATCGCGACGCCGTTGTAGGTCTTCTGCCCAAAAACCGCACTGTGGTAACCCGCTTCCTGCAACGCGTCCAGCGGAAATTTCTCGTCGCTGAGCTTGAGTTCCTGCAGGCACAGCACATCGACCGGATTGGCCGCCAGCCAGTCAAGCACCTGCGGCAGCCGCACGGCAAGGGAGTTGACGTTCCAGGTCGATATTTTCATGAAATATTCATCATTTATGGCTGTAGCCCAGGTGAAACATGCGCCAGCCGCTATCAAATATGTAGCATCGCCAGCGCGCCGATGATCACCCCCACGCCGGCCAGCGCGAACATGCCGTACTCCAGCCAGCGCTTGCGCGTCAGCAGTGCAATGGCTGCCAGCGCAATCGATACCTGCAGCACCGTAGTCGCCTGTGCCCAGCGGTGGTGCTGGTGCATTTGCTCGTCGGACGATTTGTCCCAGGTCGTGGCTTCGGTTTCCAGCTTTTCAGCGCCCAGCTTGATTTCGGTTTTTTCTTTTTCGTAGCGATCAATCTTGCCCTGATAGACCGGCTTTTTGTCATCAGGCGCCAGGTCGCGGGCCAGTTCGGCCAATGACTGCTTGGTGCTTTTGGCCTGAAAGAAATTCCACTGGTTGGAGGCTTCAGTTTTCTTGATCGCCGCGTTGTTTTTATAAAGCCCGGCATTGGCCTGCGTCGCGCCACCCATGTACGAAAAGAGCGCCCCTACAGTGGCAATGATGGCGGTGATGACCGCAATTTGCGCGATCATGCCGCCGCTGCTCTCGTGGCTGGCGCCGTGCGCGCCCTGAGCGGCGTGCTCAAGTTCGTGATCGTGGGGGCCGTGAACGTGAAAACCGCCTGATGACATATCAAATTTCCTTGTGTTTTTTATAGGTGACGAAGCTGAATTTCAGTCCGGTCGAAGACACGTGATTGTCGCGCACTGTTTCGTGCCAGTCGGCGCCCAGCACCGGTGCGAATGCATCACCTTCAAAGTTCTGCGCGATCTCGGTCACCTCGGCGCGCTCGGCAAGCGGCTCGGCCTGCGCATAAATCTGTGCGCCGCCGATGATCCAGACTTCCGGTGATCCCTTGCAAAGTTCGAGCGCGTGCGCGAGGCTGGGCGCGGGTTGCGCGCCGGTTTCCTTCCAGCCGGTTTGGCGCGTGATGACGATGTTGGTGCGGCCCGGCAGCGGGCGAAACCGGGGCGGCAGCGAATCCCAGGTCTTACGCCCCATGATGACCGGCCAGCCCTGCGTGAGCCGCTTGAA
>JANPFZ010000312.1:0-17426 GCA_031423655.1 Polaromonas sp. | reverse complement strand
GTTCAAGGGCTTGCCCGAAGACACAACCGAAGAAAATATCCAGGCCCGCATTCGCGGCGTTTTTTTAATGGCGCTGTCGAACAAGTTCGGCTCCATCGTGCTGACCACCGGCAACAAGAGCGAAATGGCGACCGGCTATTGCACGCTCTACGGCGACATGGCGGGCGGTTTTGCGGTGATCAAGGATTTGCTCAAGACCACCGTGTTTCGCCTCGCGCGCTGGCGCAACGCGAATGACCCGTACGGCACCGGCAGCGCGCCGATTCCGGAGCGCATCATCACGCGGCCACCGAGCGCTGAACTGCGCCCCGACCAGACGGACCAGGACAGCCTGCCGCCCTACGACGTGCTGGACGCGATTCTGGAGCGCTATATGGAAAACGACCAGGGTGTGGAGCACATCGTCGGCGCTGGATACGACCGCGCTGTAGTCGAGCGTATCGCGCGCCTGATCCGTATCAATGAATACAAGCGGCGCCAGGCGCCGGTCGGCATTCGTGTAACGCACCGCAGCTTTGGCAAGGACTGGCGCTACCCGATTACCTCAAAGTTTCGCGCTTGAGGTATCCGGGCTTTAACTCTTCCGGACTGAATCTTCCCAACTTTGGCGCTACATTCGAGACACGTATTTCATAAAACTTTCGGAGATAGTCCTGTGAAACAAATTACCGCCGTCCTCAAGCCATTCAAACTTGAAGAAGTCCGCGAGGCGCTGGCCGAATGCGGCGTGACCGGGCTGACCGTCACCGAGGTCAAAGGATTCGGTCGACAAAAGGGTCATACCGAGCTGTACCGTGGCGCTGAATACGTCGTTGATTTTCTTCCCAAGGTCAAGGTGGAAGTGGTGGTAAAGACCGAAGACGTTGATCGCTGCGTAGAGGCGATTATTCGCTCGGCCCGCACCGGCAAGATCGGCGACGGGAAGATTTTCATCACGTCGGTGGAACGCGTGGTGCGGATTCGTACCGGGGAAGAAGACGAAGCGGCCGTCTGAATGTGGCCCCATGGCCGCTCACTTGATGTAGCTCCCTGCCCCCGGCTGGTGAAGACCAGCCTCTGCTTGTTTGAAGCTATTGCGTTAAATCTGATCCAGCCGCACGCCCTCGGGTGCCAGGCCCGCCACCTGCACCAGCTTTTCCAGCAACGCATTCGGGTTGCTTTCGACGCACATCAGCTCCATCTGCCAGTCGCTCATGAAACCGTTTTTCACGGAAGTATGTAAAAAAGCTAACAGGGCGTCGTAGTAGCCGTCGAGGTTGAGCAGACCAACCGGTTTGGCGTGGTAGCCCAGCTGGCGCCAAGTCCAGACTTCGAAAAATTCTTCCAGTGTGCCGATGCCGCCGGGCAGCGCCAAAAACGCGTCGGCATGCTCGGCCATGATGCGTTTACGTTCGTGCATGGTGGCCACAACGTGCAGCTCGGTGCAGCCAGTGTGCGCCCATTCTTTTTCAACCAGCGCTTCTGGAATAACGCCGATTACCCGACCGCCTGCGGCCAGCGTAGCGTCGGCGAGGATGCCCATCAAGCCGTTGCGGCTACCGCCATAGACCAACTGACCTTGGTGCTTGCCGATCCAGCTGCCGACGAGTTGGGCCAGCTCGGCAAATTTGGGCTCGTCACCGGTGCGCGAGCCGCAATAGACACAGAGTGAAAAAGCCGGCTTCATTGCGGGCGCAGATTCAGCTTGCGAAGCGCGAGTAAAGCGCCATCAGCCAAGTCCCCGTACACAGCAGAAAGCTGAGTAACACGGCCGCACTGCCCATATCTTTGGCGCGCTTGGACAAGTCATGCCACTCCGGGCCGATGCGGTCGATGGCAGTCTCTAAGCCGGTGTTGAGCAGCTCGATGATCATGATCAGCACGACGGTGCCTGCCAGCAACATCGTTTCAACCCAGCCGCGCCCGAGCCAGAACGCCGCAGGCAGCAGCACCACCGAAGCCAGCGCCTCTTGTCGGAAAGCGGTTTCGTGCCACCCTGCGCGCAGGCCGGCGATGGAATAGCCGGTCGCATGCCAGATGCGGGTCAGGCCCTTGCGGTTTTTTTGTGGGTTCGCTGGGGCGTCGGGGGATAGGTCTTTCCGAAGGGTTGACTCTGGAGAAATGCTGCCGCTCTGGGGGCTGGCTGAAACGGGTTTGCGCATGGGGGTATTTTGTGCCCAAATTCGGCCACGCTGGCATGTCTGGCGATCGGCCGCGCAGTTCAGCGTGGTTCCGGATTTTCAGTTGTGGCCGGCTGCCCACCGGGCTTTGCCTTGTTTGCCGGAATGTAGGTAACCAAACGCGTGCCGGCCCAGACGTCGTGCCAGAACTGCCGCTGGGGCTGAAGACGCGACAACCCCGCCCATACGACAACCCATGCCAGCGTCAGCAAGCCGCCTTGCACCCCTGAAAGGCCCAGGGCCCAGCTGGCGATCAGCGGTGGCATGAACCACATCCAGCTCAGAAGGTAGCGAAGCAGGGCGCGCGGCTGGCTGATGACCAAGCCGTCAATGCCAACCACGCGGATATGCCAGGTTTTCATCGCCAGCGTCTGGCCCTTGGCCCAAAACCAGACGAAGTAAATTCCAAAAACCACGAATACGAAAAGCTGCAGGGGCAGGCGGTTGTTCATGGCGTTGCGGGTCTGGCTCAACGTGCCGAAAAGATAGGCGGCCAGAAAGACGACCCCAAAAACCAGCATGCCTTCATACATCCAGCAGGCCAGGCGACGCCAGAGAGACGGGGTGGGAAGAAGAGTTGAATTCAAGGTTTTTCGCGCGTGTGAGCGTCGCATTTTGCCCGCCGGATACGTTTGGGGGGTAGGCCGGTGGTCGGGATTCGGGCATGCGGCGCAAAAAAATCCAGAGGATGCCGGCTCAGTTGCGCGTTACGCCTGCCCTCGTCTGAATAATTGTCAGCGTTTTTGCAAGCTGTTAGCGGCGCCACCCATGCCTTCGCCAAACAAAGCTGAGTCGCCACCCTGAATCGCTGGCGCAGCCGGTGTCGCTGCTGCGCTGGGCGGGACTTTTGTAACTCGCGGCACCTGCGCCGGTGGAATCACGGTCAGTTTTTGTGGTGAAACCGGTTTCACTGCAGTGGCGGCGCCAATCGGCTTGGGACTGGCCTTGGCTGCAAGCTTTTGTTTTTCCTCGGCGCTCAATGCCTGGTAGGTTTGCCACTTCGCCTGTTTCTCTTCCGGCGTCAGCTGGTTGGACAGTTCCCTGGTCTTGGCAAAATTCAAGCGGGCCTGGGCGCGCTGCTGGGCACTAAGGCGGACCCACTCTGTCATACGGCTGTGCATGATGCTTTGGCCTTCAGGCGTCAGGGAAGGGTAGCCCTTGGAAATTTCCAGCCACTTGCGCTTCTGGGCTTCGTTGATGGTATCCCAGCCGGGGGACAGCGGCCTGAGGGCGGTTTGCTGCTGCACGGTGAGTTCGGCCCAGACCGGCTTTGACACCACTGGTTTGGCGGGGGCAATGACGGCGGGAGGCTTGATCGCTGCACTGGCGTTAGCGGCCGGCTTGACGGATTGCGCAAAACTGGTGACCGAGAAGGCCAGCAATAAACTGCCTGCAGCAAAAATAAGCCACGCGGTGGCTGCCATGCGGCGACTACCGGGGTTGAAATTCGCCTGGCAGGATTGGGCAGCGGGGAATGCGGTTTCAGCGTCCAGGGCGATCACAGGCGTCCGACTCAGTGAGGAGATGGTTTGCTCAGTGATCGAAATCAGCGAGGCAAAAGCAGTCGAAAACAATCGACAAGTTTCAATCAATATTCAGCGCGATGTTTTAAGAAACTGCACAAAACCAGGGTCTGCAAATGCGGCTGGGGGCAATTCGTCAGTCAGGAGCGCGGCGTCTACCTCGGCAACTTCCTGGGCGCGGTTGTCGTTTTGAATCGAATTAATAGTCAGAATACCAACGACCAATGCAATCAGCGGTAACACCGAGCCAACACGGGCCCACCAGCTGACACCGCCCCCCCAGCCCAGCGCGGCGCTGCCGCCGTAGCCGACCACCTGAACCGCCGGCTCAAGCCGGACGATCTTGCGCTGCGCAACGGCCTGAAGCCGCGCGACGCGCAGCCTCTCGGAAATGTCGTGCGGTAATCCTGCGGCACCCGCCGAAAGATAGGAGGCCGTCTTCAGGCCAAATCGCTCCTGAAGAATGTCGGCGCGCTTTGAGTACGGTTGATGGTACAAATTGGTCATAGTTTTATTCCTTTGGCGCTCAGCGATTTACTGAGGGCCTGAACTGCGCGGGAACAATGTGTTTTCACACTGCCTTCTGAACAGCCCATGGCTGTAGCCGTTTCAGCGACATCCATCTCCTCCCAGTAACGCATCAGAAAGGCTTCCCGTTGACGACCGGGCAGTTCCTTCACTGCAAGTTCGATCTGATGCAATATCTGCGCCCTCTCGGTCGCGTCCTGGGCACTTTCTGTCCCTTCTGAGCTGTTCAGCGCCTCTAAAGTTTCCAGAATGTCGAAATCGCCGTCTTCGCCGGCGGATTCGAAATCGCTCATATTGGAGAAAAGTGCGTTGCGGGTCTTGCGTCGTCGGAACCAATCCAGCGTTGTGTTGGACAGAATGCGCTGGAACAGCATTGGCAATTCTGCCGCTGGTTTTTCGCCGTAGTGCTGGGCCAGCTTCATCATGCTGTCCTGAACGATGTCCAGCGCAGCTTCTTCGTCCCTGACGTGGTAAATGCTGCGTTTGAAAGCCCGCTTTTCAACGTTCTTCAGGAAGTCAGAGAGTTCTTGTTCGGTTGCCAACGGTTCAGGGTTCCAGGGCGATTATTTTTTGCGTTCAGCAGGCGGCCTGTTGTCGGGGCAGTGTTAAACCGGACTGGGCTGACCATGGGTAGATGTCTGTGGGCTCCGGTTACCCGAAAATTATCGCACCTGGGCCTGTGGCTTCGTCGGGATTTTGCTGTTTTTCGACCATAGCGTTAGTGGAGCACGTGCGTCAGTGCGATAATCCGCCTTGCAGTTCATCAGGCAAACGGGTCATAACCCGGCAGATTATGCGTCTGCCCATGGTTCTGGTCTCAAGTCTCGAGGCCGCTTCACAAGAGTGGGCGAAGAGGCACCCAAGGTATTTCGTCAGAGAAATTCACAAAGGTTCATTATGGAAATCTCCAAAGCGGAAATCGCTTCTGCGGCAGCCGTGTCTGCCAAACCACACACCGAAGAACTCCGCGGCGCGGAAATTCTCATCAGGTCGTTACAGGCTGAAAACGTCAAGTACATCTGGGGCTACCCCGGTGGGGCTGTGCTGCACATCTACGACGCTTTCTACAAGCAGGACACCATCCAGCACATCCTGGTGCGCCATGAGCAGGCGGCCGTCCACGCGGCTGACGGCTATGCGCGTGCCACCGGCGACGTGGGCGTAGCTTTGGTCACCTCCGGACCCGGTGTGACGAACGCTGTGACCGGCATTGCTACTGCGTATATGGACAGCATCCCGATGGTGATCATCACCGGGCAGGTGCCGACCCACGCCATCGGCCAGGACGCGTTCCAGGAGTGCGACACCGTCGGCATCACCCGTCCGATCGTCAAGCACAATTTTCTGGTCAAAGACGCGCGGCAAATGGCCGACACGCTGAAAAAAGCGTTCCATATTGCCCGCAGCGGCCGACCCGGACCGGTTGTGGTCGATATTCCGAAAGACGTTTCCTTCAACAAAACGCCTTACACAGGCTACCCGAATACGGTTGAGATGCGCTCCTACAACCCAGTGCGCAAAGGTCACACCGGGCAAATCCGCAAGGCGCTTCAGCTACTGCTGAACGCCAAGCGGCCGTATATTTACACTGGTGGCGGAGTGCTGCTCAGTAACGCCTCGGCCGAGCTGCGCACGCTGGTGGACATGCTGGGCTATCCCTGCACTAACACGCTGATGGGCCTGGGCGCGTACCCGGCCAGCGACAAGAAATTTCTCGGCATGCTGGGCATGCATGGCACTTATGAGGCCAACAACGCGATGCAGAACTGCGATGTACTGCTGGCCGTCGGTGCGCGGTTTGACGATCGCGTGATCGGAAACCCCAAGCATTTCGCGCAAAACGAGCGCAAGATCGTTCACATCGATATTGATCCGTCCAGCATTTCCAAGCGCGTAAAGGTTGACGTTCCCATCGTCGGGGATGTGAAAGACGTGCTGACCGAATTGATCGCAATGATCAAAGAATCTGGCCTTAAACCCGACGCGAATTTGTTGGGCGCCTGGTGGGACACAATTGAAAACTGGCGCCAGCGCGACTGCATGAAATACAGCATGGGCAGCAGCGACGTCATCAAACCGCAGTATGTGGTCGAGACGCTGTGGAACCTGACCAAGGACGCTGACACCTACATCACGTCCGATGTCGGCCAGCACCAGATGTGGGCGGCGCAGTACTACAAGTTTGACGAGCCGCGCCGCTGGATCAACTCCGGTGGCCTGGGTACGATGGGCGTCGGCATTCCCTACGCGATGGGAATCAAGATGGCGAAACCTGATTCGGAAGTGTTTTGCATCACTGGCGAAGGCTCGGTGCAGATGTGCATTCAGGAGCTTTCGACCTGCCTGCAATACAACACGCCAATCAAGATCGTGTCGCTGAACAACCGTTATCTTGGCATGGTGCGCCAGTGGCAGGAAATTGACTATGAAGGCCGCTACAGCCACAGCTACATGGATGCGTTGCCTAATTTTGTGAAGCTGGCTGAAGCTTACGGACACGTAGGCATGCTGATCGAAAAACCGCAGGATGTGGAACCGGCGCTGCGCGAAGCGCGCAAGCTGAAAGATCGCACGGTCTTCATGGATTTCCGCACCGACCCGACCGAGAACGTGTTTCCGATGGTCAAGGCGGGCAAGGGCATCAATGAGATGCTGCTTGGCTCAGAAGACCTGTAATTTATAAGAAATAGGACTGTAGCCCAATAAATACGTGCGTAATAAGCTACTATTTTAATAGCACCGTCCGATAGCGTTTAACCATAATCGATGAATCTATTGCCCGCCGAGCCCGCACATTACCGTGTACGGGGGAGGGCGGCGAAAAGAGGAATCGCATAAAGACATGAAACACATCATTGCAGTTTTGCTTGAAAACGAACCGGGCGCCTTGTCTCGAGTCGTGGGCCTGTTTTCAGCTCGTGGCTACAACATCGAAAGCCTGACAGTTGCGCCGACGGAAGACGCCAGTCTTTCGCGAATGACGATTCAAACTGCCGGGTCTGACGACATGATCGAGCAGATCACCAAGCACCTGAACCGGTTGATCGAAGTCGTCAAGGTGGTCGATTTAACCGAAGGCTCCTACACCGAGCGCGAGCTAATGATGGTCAAGGTGCGCGCGGTTGGCAAGGAGCGCGAGGAGATGAAGCGACTCGCGGATATCTTCCGCGGCCGGATCATCGACGTGACGGAAAAAAGCTACACGATTGAGTTGACCGGCGACCAGTCCAAGAACGATGCGTTTCTTGAGGCGATTGAGCGCAGCGCGATTCTGGAGACGGTTCGGACGGGCTCCAGCGGCATTGGCCGCGGAGAGCGAATTCTGAGAGTCTGATTCCAGTGATCCGTGCGCGCGTTTCGACAGGCGGGGCGCGAACGGATTTGAGAGTGGCGAGATGCGTGAATCGTTCGCCCTGAGCCTGTCGATGGGCATTTTCGCCAGACCTTATTTTCGGAAAGAGATCAAGAGATGAAAGTTTTTTACGACAAAGATTGCGACCTGAGCCTGATCAAGGGCAAAACCGTGGCCATCATTGGCTACGGCAGCCAGGGCCACGCTCACGCCCAGAATCTGAATGACAGTGGTGTCAAAGTCATTGTTGGATTGCGCAAGGGTGGCGCGTCTTGGTCAAAGGTTGAAAAAGCCGGCCTGAAAGTCGCTGAAGTCGCCGATGCGGTCAAGGCCGCCGATGTCGTGATGATCTTGTTGCCTGATGAGCAAATCGGCACCGTCTACACCAACGACGTGGCACCCAACATCAAGCAGGGCGCTTCGCTCGCGTTTGCCCACGGCTTTAACGTGCATTACGGTGCCGTGGTTCCGCGCGCTGACCTCGACGTCTGGATGGTGGCACCAAAGGCGCCTGGCCACACGGTTCGCAACACCTACACCCAGGGCGGTGGCGTGCCTCATCTGGTGGCAGTGCATCAGGACAAGAGCGGCAAGGCGCGCGACCTGGCCCTGAGTTATGCGATGGCGAATGGCGGCGGCAAGGCCGGCATCATTGAGACCAATTTCCGCGAAGAAACCGAGACCGATCTGTTCGGTGAGCAAGCTGTTCTGTGCGGCGGTACGGTCGAGCTGATCAAGGCGGGTTTCGAGACGCTGGTCGAAGCCGGCTACGCACCCGAGATGGCTTACTTCGAGTGCCTGCACGAACTGAAGTTGATCGTTGACCTGATTTATGAAGGCGGAATTGCCAACATGAACTACTCGATCTCTAACAACGCCGAATACGGCGAGTACGTGACCGGCCCGAGCATCGTAACTTCCGCGACCAAAGAAGCCATGCGCAAGTGCCTGAAAGATATTCAAACCGGCGAATACGCAAAAAGCTTTTTGCTTGAGAATCGTGCAGGTGCGCCTACGTTGCTGAGCCGCCGCCGCCTGAACTCAGAGCACCAGATCGAGATCGTGGGCGAAAAACTCCGCGCCATGATGCCGTGGATCGCCAAGAACAAACTGGTCGACCAGACCCGCAATTGATGCTGCCAACGGACCTTCACCGGTCTGTTGTGCAATCCTTGCGAGCCGCGCAATTCGTTGCGCGGTTTTTTGTTTCTAAAACGCGGTTTGGTATCCTTCCCGCATGATCCAAGATGTTTGTGCAGATCGCGGTGCTGTTGCTGTGCTCGCTGTGGTCGCTATGCTTTTAATAGCTGATCGCGCACGTTTTACCTGGGCTGGGAGCGTATTTTATGCATGATGGCACCGATTCAGCGCCTGCAGAGGTCGAAGTCCTGACGCGAAAGCGCCGCAAGGGTATTTACATACTGCCCAATCTCTTCACGCTGGCCGGGCTGTTTGGCGGCTTCTATGCGATCGTGATGGCGATGAATGGCCGCTTTGACCAGGCTGCCATTGGCGTGTTCTCCGCGATGGTGCTTGACAGTCTTGACGGCCGCGTAGCGCGCATGACCAACACGCAAAGCGCTTTTGGCGAGCAGATGGATTCGCTTTCCGACATGGTGTCTTTCGGCGCGGCGCCGGCTTTGATCGCTTATGTCTGGGCGCTGACAAGTCTGGGGCGCTGGGGCTGGGTTGCCGCGTTTGTCTATTGCGCCTGCGCGGCGCTGCGTCTGGCCAGGTTTAACGTCAACACGGCAGTCGTCGACAAGCGCTTTTTTCAGGGTTTGCCTTCCCCTGCAGCTGCAGCGCTGGTAGCTGGGTTCATCTGGCTGATGACCGAGGCCGGTATTGCTGGTGTTGAGGTGCGCTGGTTCACGTTTGCGCTCACGCTTTACGCCGGTTTGACTATGGTCACCAACGTGCCGTTCTACAGCTTCAAGGATGTGAGCCTGAAACGCAGCGTTCCTTTTGCCGTCATCGTGCTGATTGCGCTCGGTATTGCCGTGATCAATATTGATCCGCCCACGGTCATGTTCGGGCTGTTCGTCATTTACGGCCTGTCGGGCTATGTTCTCTACGGCTGGCGCAAAGCCAAGGGGCAACCGACCAGCGTTATCTCGACATCGACAGACGAGCCGGATGAGCGCGGGCTGCACAAATAAGTTGGGTATTCTGTGATACATTGCCAGCCATGAAACAAATTTCGCTAGCACTACTGCTATCTGCCAACGGGCGGAGACGGTAGCGCGCACGCGTACACCCAATTCAGCGGCCCGTTTGCTACCAGCAACGGGCCGTTTTTCTTTGGGTTGCTGGCTTTAACGAACTTCACTGTGGATCAAATCACGATGTTGAAAATACCTTCAGAAAAATACCGCGCTTTTACCCCGGTGCGGCTTGCCGACCGCACCTGGCCCGATGCTGTGCTGACGCGTGCGCCCGTATGGTGCAGTGTTGACTTGCGCGACGGCAATCAGGCGCTGATTGAGCCGATGGATATTCCGCGCAAGATCAAAATGTTTAAGACTCTGGTGAAGATTGGTTTCAAGGAAATTGAAGTGGGGTTTCCATCGGCCTCGCAGGTCGAGTTCGATTTTTTACGCCAGCTGATTGACGACAATCTGGTGCCTGATGACGTGACGATTCAGGTGTTGACACAGGCGCGTGAGCCGCTGATTCGCCGCACCTTCGAATCGCTGAAGGGCGTGAAAAAAGTCATCGTTCATCTTTACAACGCCACCGCCCCGGTAATGCGGCGCGTGGTGCTGGGAATGAACGAAGATGAGATCGTTGACCTGGCTACGACCAATGCCCGGTTGTTCATGGAACTGGCATCTGAGCAGCCCGAAACCCAATGGACTTTTCAATACTCGCCCGAGATGTGGTCGGGCACCGAGCTTGCGTTTTCAAAGCGGGTCGTCGATGCAGTCACGGATATATGGCAGCCCACACCAGAGCGCAAGTGCATCATCAACCTGCCGTCCACCGTCGAGCATTCAACGCCCAACATTTTTGCAGACATGATGGAATGGATGCACCGGCATCTTGCACGCCGCGATGCCATCGTGATTTCGGTGCATCCACACAACGATCGCGGCACGGGAACCGCTGCCGGCGAGTTTGCGTTGATGGCCGGCGCAGACCGCATTGAGGGCTGCCTTTTTGGCAATGGCGAGCGTACTGGCAATGTCGATCTGGTGAACATCGCGCTTAACCTCTACACGCAGGGCGTTTCGCCCGGTCTGGATTTCTCGGAGATCGACGAGATTCGCCGTACGGTGGAGCACTGCAACCAGCTGCCCGTGCATCCGCGCCATCCGTATGCAGGCGATCTGGTCTACACCTCATTTTCCGGGTCGCATCAGGACGCCATCAAAAAAGCGTTTGCGGCCCGCAAGGCGGGCGACATCTGGGACATGCCTTATCTGCCGATTGACCCAAGAGACCTGGGGCGCAACTACGAAGCCGTCATTCGCGTCAACAGCCAGTCGGGCAAGGGCGGTATTGCCTACTTGTTAGAGAGCGAATTCGGCCTGGAACTGCCGCGCCGCCTGCAGATCGAATTCAGTCAGGTCGTCCAGGGCGTGATGGACCGGGCAGGCAAGGAATTGACGGCGCAAGATCTCTTTGCTCTGTTTGAAAAAGAGTATGGGCTTAAGTCCATCGACTCGCCGCAGCATCTGGTGATTCAGGAAACAGGGCAGGCTGGAGACAAGCAATTCATCATCAAGGCCGACGTGCAGACGGCTGGCCGGACTCACGCGGTTGAGGGCAGCGGCACGGGTCCGATCGACGCCTTCGTTGCCGGGCTGAATTCAGCCACCGGTCGTGTCGTGCGTGTGCTTGATTACCATGAACACGCGACCGGGTCGGGAGCCAACGCGCAGGCGGTGGCGTATCTGGAATTGCGAGTTAACGAACAAACGCTTTTCGGGGTGGGAATGGACAGCAACATAGTGTCGGCTTCCCTCAAGGCGATTTTGTCGGGACTGGAGCGCAGCAAGATTGAACAGGTGGCTGACGGGGCTACCATCACTTCTCAAGCAAGCCGCCAATAGCGCATTGAGGCGCATTGAGCGCATTGAACGTAACGCGACCCGCATTTTCAGGAGACTTTCATGACCGACAAACTCATTATTTTCGACACCACTTTGCGCGACGGCGAGCAATCACCGGGCGCATCGATGACACGCGACGAAAAACTTCGTATTGCGCGCCAGCTGGAGCGCCTTAAAGTCGATGTCATCGAAGCTGGATTTGCAGCAAGTTCGAACGGCGACTTTGAAGCGGTCCAGGCGATTGCCAATGCGATCCGGGAATGCACCATCTGTTCACTGGCGCGTGCCAGCGACCGCGATATCTCACGCGCTGCCGAAGCGCTCAAAGGCGCGCAGTCGGCGCGTATTCATACTTTCATTGCCACCAGTGCCTTGCACATGGAAAAGAAGCTTCGCATGACGCCCGAGCAGGTGCTCGAGCAAGCGCGGCTATCAGTGCGGTTTGCACGCAACCTGGTGGCCGACGTGGAGTTTAGCCCTGAGGACGGTTACCGAAGCGACGTAGATTTTCTTTGCCGCGTACTTGAGGCCGCCATTCATGAAGGCGCTACGACTATCAATGTGCCCGATACAGTGGGCTACGCTGTGCCCGAACTCTACGGCAACTTCATCAAGACCCTGCGCGAGCGTGTGCCCAATAGCGACAAGGCGATCTGGTCAGTGCATTGCCATAACGATCTTGGCATGGCGGTAGCCAATTCACTCGCCGGCGTGAAAATCGGCGGCGCGCGACAGATCGAATGCACCATTAATGGGCTGGGTGAGCGCGCCGGAAATTGCTCGCTGGAAGAAATTGTCATGGCCGTGAAAACGCGCCGCGACTATTTCGATCTGGACATGAATATTGACCCGCTGCACATCCTCGCTGCCAGCCGCATGGTCAGTCAGACAACGGGTTTTGTGGTGCAGCCCAATAAGGCAGTGGTGGGTGCCAATGCATTCGCGCATGCGTCAGGCATTCATCAAGATGGCATGCTGAAGGCGCGTGAAACCTATGAGATCATGCGGGCCGAAGATGTTGGCTGGAGCGCAAGCAAAATGGTGCTTGGCAAGCTCAGCGGTCGCAATGCTTTCAAGCAGCGGCTGCAAGACTTGGGCGTACAGATGGAAAGCGAGACCGACGTGAATCTTGCGTTCGCAAAATTCAAGGAGCTTGCCGACCGAAAAAGCGAAATTTTCGACGAGGATATTTTGGCGCTGGTCAGCGATGAGAGCGTGTCACATGACAACGAGCAATACGGCTTCGTCTCACTGTCACAGCACAGCGAGACCGGCGAGCGTCCGCAGGCGAGTGTTGTCTTCACCGTTGGGGGCGTGGAGGTCAGAGGTGAGTCAGATGGCAATGGGCCGGTGGATGCATCGCTCAAGGCGATTGAAAACCATGTAAAAAGCGGCGCCGAAATGGTGTTGTATTCGGTCAATGCCATCAGCGGATCGACTGAAAGTCAGGGAGAAGTAACAGTTCGCCTGCAAAACAGTGGATGCGTGGTAAATGGGGTGGGCGCTGATCCGGACATCGTTGTTGCATCGGCCAAGGCTTATTTGAGTGCCCTGAATAAATTACAAAGCAAGGCGGAGCGCGTTGCCGCTCAAGGATAATCCGCGTTTTCTTTGGTTTAAGTGTTTTAAATCAATGGTTTAGGAGGCTTTTTGGGTTTGGGTTGTTGGGCATGCATCTAATTAGACGGAAGTAAATCACGACTTTAGAAAACTGATGCAAGTTTCTGATATTGCGTGAGTTTTTCTATTTGTATACACTGCGTGAACCTGCAAGTTGCTACCAAAACACACAAACATCATGCCTCATTTGCTTTTCCGACATGCATTAAAAGTGTTAAGTGTTTTTGCGGTGTTGGCGTCGCTCGTGGCGCCGTCCGCGAACGCGGCCACTGCCAATCGATCAATTGTTAAAAAACCCCATGTAATCAAGGTAACCAAATCCAAAAAAGTGGTTACAACCGGAAAGCGCGTGCGTGTGTTCGCAATCGGCAAGCGGCGCGTGACTGTTCTCGCAGTTGTTCCCGCAAAACCTTCATTTGGTCAAATTGCCGGCTTGCATGGCGCTCAAGATTTACTTGACCTTAAATCCAGTGTAGCGCTGGTGATCGACCAGGATACCCGTGAAGTACTTTTCAGCAAGAACGACCAGGCGGTGTTGCCAATTGCCTCGCTGACGAAACTTATGACGGGGGTCATTATCAGCGGCGCCAAGTTGCCGATGGATGAGTTGCTTGCGATAACGCAGGACGACGTTGACACCGAAAAAGGCAGCCGTTCGCGCCTGAGCGTCGGTACTGAATTGACGCGTGGTGAGCTGCTTCATCTGGCATTGATGTCGAGTGAAAACCGTGCGGCGCATGCATTGGGCCGCACTTATCCGGGCGGCATGGCGGCGTTCATCAGCCTGATGAATGCCAAAGCCAAATTGCTCGGCATGAAGGATACGGTTTATGTGGAACCTACCGGCCTGTCCAGCCGAAACCAGTCCAGCGCCCGCGATTTGGCGACCCTTGTCAATGCGGCGCATGGCGATCCGGTGCTGCGTGAATTTTCGACCTCAGCGGGGCATCAGGTTGCTGTGGGCAACCGTACGCTGCAGTTCAACAACACCAATCGGCTGGTCAAGAATCCAGAGTGGGATATTGGTCTGCAAAAGACAGGCTACATTTCTGAAGCGGGTCAGTGCCTGGTCATGCAAACGAAAATTGCTGGCCGCAAACTGATCATGGTCTTCCTCGACTCTGCTGGCAAGCTAAGCCGTCTGGGAGACGCAGAGCGTGTCCGGCGCTGGGTTGAGTCCACGCCACAGGCTGACCACAAGATCAACATCAGCACCTCTGCCAAGTCAAACGCTGGCTGATTCGTGAGGCTGGTTGACACTCGTTCAAAGTCCACTGACGCCAAAGTATCGCAACTCCAAAGCAAACGGACGAACCGGTCCGGTTTCCAAAGACTAGCTGCTATATTCTTTATAGCAGACTGCGCATGGTTTACCTGGGCTGGACGAGGTTTTTACTTGTTTTTGTAGCCAAGGGCGGCTGAAATTGCATTGGCGGTGGCTTGTAGTTTAGGCAGCCAGTGTTCGTCGAGCCGGTCGGCTGGTGATGAGATTGAAAGTCCGGCAATCAGCTTGTTCTGGTCATCATAAATACCAGCGGCCATGCACCGCACACCCAGCTCCAGTTCTTCGTTGTCGCGGGCAATGCCGTATTGCCTTGCTTTCGCCAGTTCCCGCTCAAGAACAGGTAACTGGGTAATGCTGTTACGCGTTTGCCCTGACAGGCCCGTGCGCGTCGCATAGGTTCGAAGGCGCTGCGGATCGTCAAAAGCCAGGAATAACTTTCCAACGGATGTCAGATGAAGCGGCGCCCGCCCGCCAATCGCGCGCACCACCTGCATACCTGATCGCTCGCTGAAAGCGCGCTCGACGTACACGATCTCATCGCCCTGGCGCATGCTCAAATTGACGGGTTGCTGCGTCAGCTGATGGAGTTCGCGCATCGGCACCAAAGCGGCATCGCGAACATTCAGTCGCGCCTTGACCAGGTTACCCAGTTCCAGAAGACGCATGCCCAATCGGTAATTACCTGCGACCGGGCGCTCGACAAAGCGGCCGGTGGCCAGATCATTCAGGATACGGTGGGCGGTAGACGGATGAAGCCCTGATTTCTCACTGATTTCCTTCAGCGACATCGCCTCCTCTCGGTCTGCCAGTATCTCCATCAGCGCAAAAATGCGCTCGATTACCTGGACATTTGGCTTGGCTGACAATGCAGTTTCAGGTTTTTTCATGAGCAGACTCTATGCATTAGATTTTACGCTGTGAAATGCATGGCCCCTTTTTACATCGAACCCACCCTTTCATCAAAGTCAGCGTAGCTGATTGCCAGATTTTTTTAAGTCGTCTGAAGGCTGCCATTGGCCGCCTACGAGTGTTTCGTAGGGCTGGAAGCTGGCTTTGTAGTTCATTTTCGGGCTTTGAGCGATCCAGTATCCCAGGTAGACATACGGCAGCCTCAAAGTCAGCGCCTGCTCGATTTGCCACAGCACACTGTACGTGCCATAGCTGGCGCCATGATCCGGCTCATAAAAGGTGTAGACCGCAGAAATCCCATCTTCAAGGACATCCAGAATGGAAATCATTTTCAGCGCACCCTGCTGGCCGCTGGCAGTCGTTTCGCGAAACTCGACCAACCTGGAGTTAACGCGGCTTTGCAGCAAAAACTGAGTGTATTGGTCGATGCTGTCATGGTCCATACCGCCACCGGAATGCCGCGTGTTCTGGTAGCGCAAGTACAGCTGGTAGTGCTCGGGCATGAAGCAGAGTTTGAGGATGCGTGCCTGCAGCGCCCCGTGGCGCGACGCTGCACGTCTCTGACTGCGATCCGGCCTGAACTGCTCGACCGAAACGCGTAGCGGTACGCAGGCCTGGCAGCCATCGCAATAAGGGCGGTAGGTGAACATGCCACTCCGGCGAAACCCGTTGGCCACCAGGTCCGAGTAAGCGTCGTTGTGAATCAGATGGCTGGGAGTGGCGACTTGCGAACGCGCCTGCTTACCAGGCAAATAGCTGCAGGGGTAGGGAGCCGTTGCATAGAACTGCAGGGTTTGCAGGGGCAGATCTTTGAGGTGCGTCACAGGAGAGATGGCATTCGTTTGACCAGCAATTCGTTCCAGTATAAGGGTTTGAATTTCCAGGTGGGTGATGGCAAATCGACTTTCTTGGTGAGGTGCGCCAGAAAGAGATCCCGCTCAATTTCAGACGCGCCGAGCGATGCGAGATGACGTGTGTTTTGCTGGCAGTCAATCAGGGGGATGTCGTGGTGCAGGCAAAAGGCAACCAATGCGGCCATGGCTATCTTGGAGGCGTCGGTGGCGTGCGCGAACATCGACTCACCGAACACCATGCCGCCCACGTTGACGCAATACAGACCGCCAACCAGCTCGTCACGGACCCATGTTTCGACGCTGTGCGCGTGGCCAGCGGCATGCAAGGCGCTGTAGGCTTCCACCATCTCGGGGACGATCCACGTGCCGCTCTGGCCAAGCCGAGGGGTGGTTGCGCAGGCCTGGATGACCGATCTAAATGCGCTGTCGATCCTGACTTCGCACAGGTCATCGCTTCGAAAACGAAGCAGGGTTTTTCGCAAAGACGCGTGCAAACGGAATCTCGCAGTTCGGAGAACCATGCGCGGGTCGGGGCTCCACCAGAGAATCGGTTGTCCAACGCTGAACCAGGGAAAAATTCCTTGCGAGTAGGCGTTCACCAGGGTCTCTACCTCCAGCGTAGAACCTGCCGCCAGCAGGCCAGGCGCGGGGTCATTGACGTCCCATGCAGTACTCACCGGTGGAAAAATCTCTCCGCCTGAAAGCCAGGGAATGGGGCGCGGCAACTGTCCCATGTGTTAACGCTGCAAATGCATGTGAGTACAAAAGAGGGCGGTGCGGTTTTCAAAGAAGCCATGGTAGCCGAGCCAAGCAAAGGCGCGATGGCGACTTCCAGCGAGCGTAAAATTTTTTGCAGCGGTTGACCAAACAGACGCAATCGGTAACGCCGTCTTTCGCTGCGGGCCCCAAAGCCGCCTGAAAATAAACGCTATAATTTGAGGCTATATTCCTCAATAGCTCAGTTGGTAGAGCGCCGGACTGTTAATCCGTAGGTCCCTGGTTCGAGCCCAGGTTGAGGAGCCAAATAAGCGTTATCCGTATTGAATAGCCTGCTACTGAAAAGATAGCGGGCTTTTTTGCGTTTGGGCTTGTGTAGCCACCCTGTAGCGGACGGTGCAGTATTTGGCGTCATTCGTTGCAC
>JANPFZ010000311.1:0-10117 GCA_031423655.1 Polaromonas sp. | reverse complement strand
TTAACGACGAACAAGGAGTAATCACATGCCTCGCGTCAAACGTGGTGTAACGGCTCGCGCCCGCCACAAAAAAGTTTTAGCCCTTGCAAAAGGTTTCCGCGGTCGCCGCGGTAACGTCTTCCGCATCGCCAAAGAAGCGGTGATGAAGGCCGGGCAATATGCCTACCGTGACCGCCGCACTAAAAAGCGTGTGTTCCGCCGCCTGTGGATCACGCGTATCAACGCCGCTAGCCGCGCCTGCGGTTTGACCTATAGCCAGTTTGCCAACGGTTTGCGTAAAGCCGGTATCGAGATCGACCGCAAGGTGCTGTCTGATATGGCCATCCACGACAGCGCTGCTTTTGGCGCCATCGTCGATCAGGTCAAAGCCAGGCTGGCAGCCTGATTTTCAGCGCAGGCTCTGTTAAGTTACTACTAAATTAATAGCTGCTTGCGCACCAAATCAAAGGGCTGGAGCTTGAAAGGGCTCTAGCCCTTTTTCATGGTGGGCCTGATTTACTTCGATGTCGAAACGCCATTACTTTTATCCAGTAGAAGAAACTTATGATGCAACCTGATGCCCTGAGCGAGCTGGTCGGCAGTGCCACCACCCGTTTTGAACAAGCCTCGACACCGGCTGATCTGGAAAATGCCAAAGCGCAGTTTCTGGGTAAATCAGGGCGCGTTACCGAGTTAATGAAAGGCATGGCCGCACTCAGCGTGGACGAGAAAAAATCCCGTGGAGCCGCGATCAATTTGGCCAAACAGGCCATCGAGGCAGCGCTGAACGCGCGCAGGCAGGCCCTGGCCGATGCAGAGCTTGAAAGCCAGCTCAAGGCCGAAGCGCTTGACGTGAGCTTGCCCGGGCGGCAGCGCATGCAGGGTGGGTTGCACCCGGTGTCCCTGACGCTGGAGCGTATTGAATCCATTTTTGGCTCCATGGGTTTCGACGTGGCCGATGGCCCGGAGATTGAAAGCGACTGGTTCAG
The DNA here is from genome assembly GCA_031423655.1 of Polaromonas sp. Taxonomy (GTDB): domain Bacteria; phylum Pseudomonadota; class Gammaproteobacteria; order Burkholderiales; family Burkholderiaceae_C; genus Polaromonas. Next base: position 9,149 of record JANPFZ010000311.1, on the reverse strand, counting down.
CTTTACAGCGCTGAACAACCCGCCAGACCATCCTGCCCGTTCGATGCAGGATACGTTCTACATCGATACCAAAGGTGCAGACGGTATCTATTACAACTTGCGCCCGCACACCAGTCCGATGCAGATACGCCATGCCCGGGCTCACGTCCGCAAGCACCGGCAAGATGGTCTTGCAGGCGATGCACTGTACGCCGGCGACATGCCCGAGATTCGGGTTATCGCCCCTGGCCGCACCTATCGGGTAGACAGCGACGCGACCCATTCGCCCATGTTCCACCAATGCGAGGGCTTGTGGCTGGGTGAGAACGTCAGCTTTAAGGATTTGAAATACGTCTTCACGGATTTCTGTCGGCGATTTTTTGAATCGGACGATCTGGTGCTGCGTTTCCGGCCAAGTTTTTTCCCGTTTACCGAGCCCAGTGCCGAAATCGACATCCAGTTCCAGCACGGTCCGCTGGCCGGGCGCTGGCTTGAAGTCGCCGGTTCGGGCCAGGTTCACCCCAATGTGATCCGAAACATGGGGCTTGATCCCGAAAAATACATTGGTTTTGCCTTCGGCATGGGGCCAGACCGGCTGACCATGCTGCGTTACGGCGTTAACGACCTGCGTCTGTTTTTTGACGGCGACATCCGCTTCCTGTCGCAATTCCAATCATAAAAATAGCTTCAACAAGAACCGACAACATGCAATTTCCAGAATCCTGGCTGCGCGAATTCTGCAATCCGCCCATCAATACCCAGCAGCTCGCCGATACGCTGACCATGGCGGGGCTCGAGGTCGAAGAGATCAAACCCGTCGCGCCTCCTTTCACAAAAATAGTCGTCGGCGAAATCAAAGAGGCGGTTCAGCATCCCAACGCCGACCGATTGCGCGTGTGCCAGGTCGATGTAGGGCAGGGCAGTTTGCTGAACATCGTCTGCGGTGCACCCAATGCCAGAGTCGGCATCAAGGTGCCCTGCGCACTGGTGGGTGCCGAGTTGCCGCCTGGCGAAGACGGCAAACCTTTCTTCATTCAAAGCGGCCTGCTGCGCGGTGTTGAAAGCCAGGGTATGTTGTGCTCGGCCCGCGAGCTCAAACTCTCGGAGGATCACGGCGGCTTGCTGGAACTGGCTGCCGACGCGCTGCTGGGCCAGAATATTCGCGAACACCTTCAGCTCGATGACATGCTGTTGACATTGAAGCTCACGCCGAATCTGGCGCATTGCCTGAGCGTCTATGGAGTCGCGCGTGAATTAGCTGCATTAACGGGGGCGCCATTAAAAACGCCGGTGCACTCAGCAGTCTTTGTCGGCGATGCTGCTCGTCTGTCAGTCAAGATCAGTGCGCCTGATCTGTGCGGCCGCTTTACCGGTCGTGTGGTGCGCAACGTCAACACCAAAGCCGCTACGCCGGCGTGGATGATTGACCGGCTGGCGCGTTGTGGTCAGCGCAGTGTGACAGCGCTGGTCGATATTTCCAACTATGTGATGTTTGAATTCGGGCAGCCATCGCATATTTTTGACCTCGACAAGATTCATGGCGGGCTGGATGTTCGATGGGGCAAGGCTGGCGAGACGCTCAAGCTGCTCAATGGCACTACCGTCACGGTCGATGAAAGCGTAGGCGTGATCGCTGACGATGATCAAGTCGAGTCGCTGACAGGCATCATGGGCGGCGACGCGACCGCTGTGTCAGACGACACGAAGCATGTCTATGTCGAGGCTGCCTTCTGGTGGCCCAAGGCGATTGCCGGTCGTTCGCGCCGCTACAACTTTTCAACCGATGCAAGCCATCGCTTCGAGCGCGGGGTAGATTCTGGCCAGACTGTAGCGCGCACTGAACGCATCACCCAACTGATTGTCGATATATGTGGTACGTCCGACACCGCATGCGGCCCCGTGGACGATCTGCAGGTTAGCTTGCCGAAGGCGATGCCGGTTAGTTTGCGCGTGGCCCGTGCAGCCAAAGTCATTGGCATGCCGCTAACGCAGGCTCAATGTCGCGATGCGCTCACGCGCCTGGGTTTGCCGCTAGTCGAGGGCGAGGGCACGCTCACGGTGACGCCGCCCAGCTATCGATTTGACCTTCAGCTCGAGGAAGACCTGATCGAAGAAGTGGTGCGCATGGTCGGTTATGAGCATTTGCCAGCGGTACCGCCCGTGGCACCCATCACGGCGAAAATTCGCCTGGAAACCGAGCGTGGTCCGTTTGCTGTTCGCCGCGTGCTGGCAGGTCTGGGATACCAGGAGACCATTAATTTCAGTTTCGTGGAGGAGCGTTGGGAGCATGAACTGGCCGGTAATCTGAATCCTGTCAAGTTGCTGAACCCTATCGCCAGCCAGATGAGCGTCATGCGCTCGTCATTGGTGGGTTCGTTGGTGCAGGCTCTCAAATTCAACCTGGACCGCAAAGCCGCGCGCCTCAATATCTTTGAGCTGGGCCGGGTGTTTTTACGCGACCCACTGGGGGTGGACAGCGACACATCGGTCGCCGGGTTCAATCAGCCGATGCGTGTGGCCGGTCTCGCTTATGGTGCGCGCGAGGTATTCCGTTGGGATGGTACGAACAAGGTTGTTGATTTCTTTGACGTCAAAGGTGACGTTGAAGCCTTGCTGGCACCATTGCAGTCCACGTTTGCACCGCTAGTCCATCCCGCGTTGCATCCCGGTCGCTCAGCGAGTGTGCTGGTTGGTGGGCAACTGATTGGTTTCGTCGGCGAGCTTCATCCAAAATGGCGTCAGGCCTATGAGCTGCCGCAAGCGCCCATTGTGTTTGAGCTGGCATTGGACGCAGTTCTCGCGCGCCAGATGCCTCGTTTTAAAGCCGTCAGCAAGTTTCAGCCTGTTGAGCGCGATATTGCCCTGATCGTTCCGGAGAGCACGACGCACGCCGCGCTGATGACGGCCATCAATGGCGCTGATACCCAGGGCTTGTTGAAGGAGGCTCGATTGTTTGACGTCTACCGTCCACAGCAGGGAAGTACGGCCATGCAGAGCGGAGAAAAAAGCCTGGCCGTCCGTTTAGTGCTGTCAAGCGACGCCGCTACACTGACCGATGAACAAATCGAGTCGGCTGTTCAGGCCGTGATCGCAAATCTCCAGCACGCACTGCAAGCGCGCATGCGGGCCTGAAACCCAGAAAAATAATAGATGTCACAAGAATCTCCCGCGGAATTTTCCGTAGAAAGTCTGGAAACGCCCGCGCTCACCAAAGCGCATCTGGCCGATTTGTTATTTGAGAAAATTGGGCTGAACAAGCGTGAATCCAAAGACATGATTGACGCGTTTTTTGATCTGGTGTCTGACAGTCTGGTTGAGGGCAAAGACGTAAAAGTTTCCGGCTTTGGCAACTTTCAGATTCGTACCAAGGCCCCGCGACCCGGTCGCAACCCCAGAACTGGAGAACCTATTCCTATCGAGGCTCGCCGGGTCGTAACGTTCCATGCAAGCCACAAACTTAAGGACCAAATCCAAGGTTACGGCTCGGCTAGTTGAGCCGACAACGTTCTTGCGCTTCGGACGCTGCAAGATACGGTAGAACGTAAATGAATGTCATGATTGTGACAAAACAACACATTGGCGAAAGTCTCTGTAACTATTTGCGCTTGTTTTGGAGTTGGAGTAGATTTAGAGGATTCCTCTCTACCGCATTGATTTAATTGGAGAAAACGCTCCCTCCCATTCCCGCGAAACGCTATTTCACTATTGGTGAAGTTGGCGATCTGTGCGGCGTCAAACCTCACGTGCTCCGTTATTGGGAGCAAGAGTTTACGCAGTTGCGTCCGATGAAACGGCGCGGCAATCGAAGGTATTACCAGCACCATGAAGTTCTGATGATCCGTCGAATCCGCGATCTTTTGTACGATCAGGGATTTACCATCAGTGGTGCGCGTAACAAATTGCAGGAAATTGTCCAGGTTGAGCGGGACAAACGCCGAAACGGGGAAGTCATGCTCGAGGGCGTTGAAGTGCTGGAGGGAGGCGAGTCGGTTCTGGATGATTTTGAAGACTCCACAGGTTTTGAGGAAAGTGAATTTGCAAGCGCCGATCTACCTTCTGGATCTTTAGCGCAGCAGCGACTACAGCTATTGAGACGCGAACTGGTTGAACTGAGGGACCTGTTGGGCCCTGGCTTCTAACTCGCGAGCGAAATCGCAATCGGGGGAGCGCTATACTTATCAATGTTTCGGTGTGTGGCGCAGCCTGGTAGCGCACTTGCATGGGGTGCAAGGGGTCGAAGGTTCGAATCCTTTCACACCGACCAATTCTCACAAGATTTGGTAGCGTTGTAGCTACTGACCCTTTTGCGTTTCTGGCCTTCGATTGGCTCGCACACGGACTGAACTTCTCAGTGTGCGGTCCGATTCAGCGGTCTCGCCACCGTCCGCACTGCTGCTTGCTCTCACATCAGCGTATCAGCCCAAATAGTCTGGGCCCAATTCATCGCATAGACGCCTTCAAGTTCATTGGGCGCTGCTGATACGCCGCCCGAGCCGGCAACCGTTTTATAGGTCTTTTCTGCGTCCACGTACTGGTGAACCGAGGCTACGTGTACCACCATCTTGTCGCTGACGAAGCTGTAGCAAGTGTTCGTCAATACAGGCCGTGGATCAATGGTGAACCCTGACAATTGGGCAACCACAGCCGCCGCTACTACCTTGCCATGCGCATTTGCCATATGGCCCGACTTGGGCATGAGCGGCGCAACCTGTATTGCGTCGCCTATGACATGCACGTCCTTTGCCGCAGTGGACTCAAAGGTTTGGTAGTTTACGTGGCACCAGCGGGCATTCGCGTTAGCCAGACCAGACTTCACTGCGATGGATCCGGCCCTCATGCTTGGCAGCACGTTGAGAACATCAGCCGTCACATCGTTTTGAACGTCGAACCTGACGGTTCTTGTTTTGACATCGACGCCGGTGGCTTTATGTTGCGGCCGGTATTCCAGAATGCCCGCGTAGTTTTCTGCCCAGTATTTTTTGAAGAGTGGCCCTTTGGATGTCACGTCCTGATTGGCATCCAGAATTAGAACTTTTGATCTGGGTTTGGCCTGCTTGAAGTAATTTGCTACCTGACTGGCGCGTTCATACGGGCCTGGCGGGCAGCGATAGGGCGCTTCCGGAATGAAAATGGCATAGACACCGCCGTTGGGCATGGCCTCGAGCTGCTTTCGCAGCGCCATGGTCTCCGGGCCCGCCTTCCAGGCCTGCAGAATCTGCCCTGACGCATTGGCCGCTTCAGACCCCTCTACCGTGTCCCACATCATGTCAACGCCGGGCGACACGATCAGTTTGTCATAGCCAATGGAAGGGCCGCTGGCCAGCGTCACGGTCTTTTTGACAGGATCGATAGAGGCCACCAAGTCTTTAACCAGCTTCACGCCATGTCTGGCACCAAGCTTGTCATAAGGCGAAGTGATGTCACTCATCGACTTCGTACCGCCAATCACCAGATTGGAAATAGGGCACGACACAAAGCTGGCGTTGGGCTCGATCAGCACCACCTCGATGGCGTAGTCGGACAGCAGGCGCACGTACTTCGCGGCTGTTGCACCCCCGTAGCCTCCCCCGACGACCACGACTTTTGCCTTTGATGGAATCGCCCCTGAGGAGCTTGCGCAACCAGTGAAATTACCGGCCGCACCGAGTGCGAAACCAGCTTGAACGAAATTACGTCTTTTCATGGGTGATGTCCTGGTATCAGCGCTTGACTGCTGCGAAATAAGTGGCGATGCGATCAATCTGCTCGTCGGTGTAACCCTTGCTGAGCTGGTGCATGATCGTGGCCGGACGTGTGCCTTCATTGAAGGCTTTCATTTGAAGGGTGATCTCCGCTTTGGAAGTTCCCGCCAATGAAGGAATGGCAGAACCCTCGACCGCCCGACCATCCGTTCCATGGCAACTGGCGCAACTTGCCACAAGGGAGCGGGTGTGAAGTCTGATATTTGCGTCTTGGGCCTGTGCGGTCCAGGCACTCATCCATGCCAAGGCAAATAGCCCCATTTTTTTCATTTGAGTCATTGACTTCGTCTCCAAAAATATATTTGTCAATAAAAATGTAGCGGGCAGCAATGCAAATGTTGCGAGGGTAAACACGGGGACTTCATCGTGCAGGATTCTTCGTCTCCAGTCCACCGGTTTGTTCGCCAAACAGGTCAAGCTGATCTGGCAATCTAGACCTTCCTTTTAGTTCCATAACGGCTTATATATGGTTGATCCAGTGCCCGGCGCCGGTGGCTGGTTGCTGCAGGACATCGCCAGTGATTCCGCGCCCGTTGGCCGCAGGCGTTCCAATCTTCCGTCTTCGGTCTAACTTATGGACGAGCTTCGCAACGCGTTGCTTAAAGGCAATCCGCTGCTTGTCATGGTCCATCTGGAGGCTTGTTTTTTTGCAGTGCCGCCAGCGACACAGGACGCACCAGTAGCTATTAAAAACATAGCTGCTTGCGCACGATTTAAAAGGGCTACAGCCTTATTTGATAGTGAAATGCGCGCAGCGCCCGCCGGCGAAGGCTCAGGTACCAGCGCTGCGCACAGCGATATCGGGCCGGCGTCACTGGACCCCCGCCACATTGCGTCCTCAGTTCATTATTACCTTAACTGAATCAACAATATTATTGAATTTACCTTATTTAAGTTGCTTCATACAGTCTGGCCTTACGCATCTTCCTTTAACCGAACAGGAGCAAAGCGATGGGCAATACACAGATCACCGATGCCAAACAGCGTTACAGCGCCGGCGTCATTCCGTACAAGAAGATGGGCTACTGGGACCCGGACTACGACATCAAGCAGACCGACGTGCTGGCGATGTTCCGCATGACGCCGCAAGACGGCGTCGAGGCCGACGAGTGCGCTGCCGCAGTCGCCGGTGAATCGTCGACCGCCACCTGGACCGTCGTCTGGACCGACCGCCTGACCGCCTGCGAGATGTACCGCGCCAAGGCCTACCGGGTTGATCTGGTGCCCAACACCGGCCCCGGCACCAGCACCGAGGCTCAGTACTTTGCCTACATCGCCTACGACATCGACTTGTTTGAAGGCGGCTCGATTGCCAACCTGACGGCGTCGATTATTGGCAACGTCTTCGGCATGAAAGCCGTCAAGGCGCTGCGGCTCGAGGACATGCACATCCCCGTCGCGTACCTCAAAACCTTCCAGGGCCCGGCCACTGGCGTGGTGGTCGAGCGCGAGCGCATGGACAAGTTTGGCCGTCCGCTGCTGGGCGCGACGACCAAACCCAAGCTCGGTCTGTCAGGCCGCAACTATGGCCGCGTCGTGTACGAAGCGCTCAAGGGCGGGCTCGACTTCATGAAAGACGACGAGAACATCAACTCCCAGCCCTTCATGCACTGGCGTGACCGTTTCCTGTACTGCATGGACGCTGTCAACAAGGCATCGGCTGCGACGGGCGAGGTCAAAGGGCACTACATGAACGTGACCGCCGGCACCATGGAAGAGATGTACGCACGGGCGGAATTCGCCAAATCGCTGGGTTCCATCATCGTCATGATTGACCTGGTCATCGGCTACACCGCTATTCAATCAATGGCCGTCTGGGCGCGCAAAAACGACATGATTTTGCACCTGCACCGCGCCGGCAACTCGACCTATTCACGCCAGAAAAATCACGGCATGAGCTTTCGCGTGATCTGCAAGTGGATGCGCATGGCCGGTGTCGATCACATCCACGCGGGCACCGTGGTCGGCAAGCTCGAAGGCGACCCGATGATGATTCGCGGCTACTACGACACCCTGCTCGACACCCACACCCCGGTGCAGCTCGAAAAAGGTCTGTTTTTTGAACAAGACTGGGCTTCGCTGAACAAGGTCATGCCGGTGGCTTCCGGTGGTATTCACGCCGGTCAAATGCACCAGTTGCTGCACTACCTGGGCGACGACGTGGTGTTGCAATTCGGCGGCGGCACCATCGGCCACCCGGACGGCATCCAGGCCGGTGCCATTGCCAACCGCACTGCACTCGAAGTGATGATCATGGCGCGCAACGAAGGCCGCGACATCTGGAACGAAGGCCCGCAAATTTTGCAGGACGCAGCCAGGTGGTGCGCCCCGCTGAAAGCCGGTCTGGCCACCTGGAAGGACGTGTCTTTCAACTACGCCTCCACCGACAGCCCCGACTTCGTGGCAACCCCTACAGCCAGCGCTTGAAAACTATTCAGGAGAAAAACCATGATGACCAATCTCGGCGGACGCGTGACGCAAGGCCAGTTTTCATTTCTGCCAGACCTGAGCGATGTGCAGATCACCGCGCAGGTGCAGTACGCGCTGGACAAAGGCTGGTCGCTCGGTATCGAATACACCGACGACCCGCACCCGCGCAACACCTATTGGGAAATGTTCGGCAACCCGATGTTTGACATGAAGGACCCGGCCGGGATCCTGATGGAGATCAACATCTGCCGCAAGACCTACCCGAATCACTACATCCGCGTGACGGCGTTCAGCGCCGTGCGCGGGGTAGAAAGCGTGACCATGAGCTACATCGTCAACCGTCCCAAGAACGAACCAGGCTTTCGGCTGGAGCGCCATGAGACCGACGGTCGCACCATGCGCTACACCATCCATTCGTACGCGACCGACAGGCCCGAAGGCGAGCGCTATTAAGCGTTGCGACGCAAGCCTGAAAATCTGACTGACTGGCGAAGGGACTTCTCGATCATGAACGCACCAATGCATTCGATTCCCGGTCAGGTGGCGGCGCAGGCTGTCACCGAAAGCGCTGCCGGCAACCACCCCTTGGCGGCAGCCCGCACGGTCGCCGAGGTGCTGGCGCATTCGCATGTGGAGCCGGTGCTGCAGGAACTGGACGACGCGCTGGTCGGGCTGGCCCCGGTCAAGGCGCGCATCCGTGACATCGCCGCGCTGCTGGTGATTGACAAGCTGCGGCTGAACCTGGGGCTGGCAGCCCAGGCGCCTTCTCTGCACATGTGCTTTACCGGCAACCCCGGGACCGGGAAAACCACCGTGGCCATGCGTATGGCTGAAATACTGCACCGCCTCGGTTATGTGCGCAAAGGTCATATGGTGGCGGTCACGCGTGACGATCTGGTGGGCCAGTACATCGGCCATACCGCGCCCAAGACGCGCGAAGTGCTCAAAAAAGCCATGGGTGGCGTGCTGTTTATTGACGAAGCCTACTACCTGTACCGC
>JANPFZ010000310.1:0-1721 GCA_031423655.1 Polaromonas sp. | reverse complement strand
CGCGGGGTTTCCATCCGGTGACAGAGTTCGGTAAAGCTGAGTCGGATTTAACTTCGCCTGTTCGGCCACAGCCTGCACACCGCCAAATGCCTTGGTCATGTGGCGCAGCACGATGAGCAATTCGCCCTGGTCGCCGTTTTCATCTTCAAGAATCGTGTTGATGACTTGCCGTGCAAAGTCCGGGTCTTTGCGGTAAAGCTCTGCCATTGCTTCGTCATGTGATCTGCTTTTCATGATGAGTTTCCGTTTCAAGCCTGCCAGTCGCGCCAGTATTCACAGGCACGATCAATGTCTGCATCCTGCGTTCGTTTGTCGCCGCCGCACAGCAGCAGCACAATCTTTTTTCCGGCGATTGCGTAATACACGCGGTAATCCGCACCCACGTCGATACAAAGCTCCCAGACGCCATCGCGGCAAAACTTGTGTTCGCCAAAATTGCCAACTTCCATTCGGGCCACACGTCGCACGATGGCGATTTTGGCGGTGGTGTCTCTGAGCTTTTCCAGCCAATCCACATAAACGTCCCGACCCGCATGGGGCATGGCGTATTGTTGATAGTGTCGAATTTCGTACATGGATTATTTTCGTTTTTAAACGATTTTGTCAAGCGAAGCGCTTGTCGTGTTGCTTTTGAATTCCAGTCATATACTGTACATAAATACAGTATTTTTGATTGATTTTTGACTGCCTTTTTCTCTCATGTTTTCCCCCACCTTTGCAGCTTCCGCACTGTCAGATTCCCTGGCCAACGCCCACGTCTGGCGCGCCGGCGAGCTGGGTGGCGCCAGCCTGCAGACGGTGGCGACGGGTTATGCCAGCCTTGACCACGTGCTGCCCGGCAACGGCTGGCCGCAGGGCGCGATGACCGAAGTGCTGCAGCCGCAGGCAGGTTTGCATGAGTGGGGGCTGGTGGCGCCTGCGCTGGCAGCGGTGCAGCGCGCATCGAACGATGTCAAAGGCCAGATGCTGGTGCTGGTCGGCCCGCCGCATTTGCCTTTTGGCCCGGCGCTGGGCGCGCAGCAACTCGACCTGCCGCGCATGTTGTGCGTGCGCGGCGCGGCGGGCAGCGCGCCTTCGCTGCTTTGGGCCACACGGGAGGCGCTGCAGTGTGCTGACGTTGCAGGGGTCATGGCCTGGCTGCCCGATGCACGCAGCGTGCACCTGCGACGCCTGCAGATTGCCGCGCATGCGCACAACAAGTTGCTGTTCGTCTTCAGGCCGCTGCGCGCGCAGCAGGAGTCGTCGCCCGCGCCGCTGCGGCTGCTGCTCGAAGGCGCCGTGCATGAAGACGGCAATTTGCTGATCCATTTGCTCAAACGCCGTGGCCCGCCGCTGGTCGCGCCGATTCTGCTCGACACCCGGCCGGCCCGGCTGTCGGCCTTGCTGGCGGCCAGCCGCGAGCGCGTGCGGCGCCAGCGCGAAGATCTCGAAAAGGCCGCTCTGGTTTTACTGCCACAAACTTCACTGCAAAGTCCTATCCATGCCCTGCTGGATCGCCTTGTTCACGTCGATCACCTCGACCACCACTGAGCCCGGCGGCACCGTGATGGACAACGCCGCCGCCCAGCGCGCGGTGGGCAGCATCGCGCTCGGCTTCACGCCGCGCGTGGTGCTGCTTGACGAAGCCGTGCTGATGGACGTGACGGGCAGCCTGCGGCTTTTCGGAGGGCTGGCGCGGCTGATGGCGCTCTTGAACCGACAATTAACCGGATTTTTTGAAT
>JANPFZ010000309.1:0-2617 GCA_031423655.1 Polaromonas sp. | reverse complement strand
CCGGGAAGGCGCTGGCCAACAGCCAGACGCCCGCGCTGAAGGCGAACGACGGCGTGGCCGGGGGTTCTGCCGACAAGCATGCAAACGAAGCCAGATCGGGTGACGCATCGGCGGCAAGAGATGCCCGGTGCAGCGCCCATTCGACCCGGGCGACGTCGGCCAGAAACGGCTCGGCTGCCAGCTGCCGTGCTTCTGCCAGAAAGTTCGCCAGGCCGCTGCCCCATTGCGCCATGTCGCCATGTCGCCGCAAGTGGGTGGCTGTTGACGCCAGAAATGCTGCGCCAGCGCGGCAAAGTTTTCATCCCCCATCAGCTGCGCAATCCCCGGAAAAGCGGCGCCCAAGGCGCGCTGTGCCAGCGCCAGGCCGTGGCTTTGGCAGGCCTGCAGGCCGCGACGGGCCAAGGCTTTTTCGGCTGCGTCCGATGTGTTCCATGCGTTTGAGTCCAGCAGCGCCCACGGCGCGTCATCGCCCTGCCCCCCCGAGCACAGCGCGAAGCAGCGTCTGCTGGTCTTGCGCCAGACGGGCCGTCGCGTTCATGACGCAACTGCGTCGGCGGGCTGGATCGCGCGCGCGTGAGCTGCTTGAACTGCGCGCGCACGAGCCACTTTGCCGAGCAGCACCTCAAAGGGCGGAACGTCGGTATCCCATTCGACCAGCACGGGCACCGCTACGAAGCGGTCGAGTGCATGGCTATAAAGCGCCCACACGGAGCCCTCAACCACGCTGCCGTGATCGTCGATCACGATGTCGCCGCAGTGCAGGTGCCCCGCCACATGCAGCTCGCCGACGAACTGCGCTGGAATGTTGTCGAGCCAGTCTTTGCAAACCTTCAGCGGATCGGCCTGACGACCTGCGAGGCCTTGATTGAGCGCGTTGACATAAATGTTGTTGACGTCGATCAGCAGGCCACAGCCGGTGCGCCGTGCAAGCTCGACGAGAAAAGAAGTTTCGGAGCGGTCGCTGCCCTGCAGGGTGACGTAGGCCGAGAGGTTTTCAATTAGCAGACGCTGGCCGATTCGCTCCTGCACACGCTGCACGTTGCGGCACATCACATCGAGTGCCGCTTGGTTGTAGGGAATCGGCAGCAGATCAGCCGCATGCACAATGCCAGCATCAGCACCTGCCAGCTGGCCACGGGCAAAACAGACATGGTCCGAAACCCGCACCGGCTCGGTACGCGCCACCAGCTGCGCGAGCTGCTCCAGATGCCAGCCGTCAACGCCGCAGGCCGAGCCCAGCGCCAAACCGACGCCGTGCAGGCTGACAGCATAGTGATCGCGCGCCTGGCCCAATAGCGCGAGCGCGGGGCCGCCTGCGCCGAGAAAATTTTCGGAATGAACTTCAATGAAATCGAGTGCGGGCTGCGATTGCAGCAACCTGGCATAGTGCGGATGACGCCAGCCGATGCCGGTCGGCGCAACCAGAGTGCGGCTTGAAAATCAGTCATCGCAAGCGTCGCGGGGGACGGGGTGCGGCGCTGCACTGCACGCTTGACGTGATGCGGATTAAGGAAAGCAAGCTGACGCTCAGCTCTTTTTGTCCGCCATCATTTTGACTTTGGCCTTGGCGGCATCTGCGGTCAGGCCTTTAATTTCGGCACAAGTGCTTTTTGCGACGCACTTCCACTCGTTGACGTCGGCACCCACTTTGGATTGGCCGGCGCAGGAATGGCTACCGCTGAGGTTGGCACAGTCGTTTTGCCCGGCCACCGAAATACCGTCGCATTTTTCTTTTTCCTGGGCAAGGGCAGGTGTTGCGACCAGCAGGGTGGACAAAACGGAGGCTGTAGCAGCAGCGATCAGTGCGCGTTGATTTGTTTGAAATCTCCTAAAACAAGGGTTGAACGAAACTAATCAGCGCAGCGATTTATTTTTCTGCCCTGGTTGCGATTTAGTCTGGGCGGCACCGGGTTTCTTACATGCCTTGCGCGAAATTTCTGTGGCCAGGTGATTGCATCAGGGCCGACTCACACGCGACGGTTTGGGCCGGAGTATGCAATCAATCCGCGCGAAGATGAGGTCATTGCGGACAACGCCGAGATGTCGAGTTTTGAAGAGCAGTTGGTCGAGCACCGCATCTACCTGATGCGTTTTGCGCGGCTGCAGCTGCGTAACGACGACTGGGCAGAAGATTCGGTGTCTGACACGCCGCTCGCGGCCTTGTCCAGGCCGCAGGCGTTTGGCAACCGGTCACACTGATCCGCAGCAGTGCGCGCCTCGTTGCCTTGCCGGAATCAGGCGCGGCCGACGAAGGCGACGAGCTTGACCGGCTGTGCTTCCAGGCCGACGGCCGCTTTAAACACAGCCCCAAGGACTGGGGAGCTGCCTGAACTGAATGCAAGCGTGAACGCAAAGATGACCGTGCTCAGACCCACTTGCCGCCAAGCCGCTGCGTTGGTGATTGCGCGCGAACGCCGGGCCATAGCCTGCCCGACAGCGTGGCCTTGAAACTGCATCTGCTGGCCTGCAAAACATGCCCGAAATTTGAAAATCAGGTGCTGACGATGCGTGCCGCGCTGGGGCGCTGGCGCAATTATTCTGGTGATGCTGACGCGGTTCCGGCAGAGCCCGCATCAGGGTCGCCAAGACGAAGCGACTGAGTTTTCGCGTCCAACTC
>JANPFZ010000308.1:0-7062 GCA_031423655.1 Polaromonas sp. | reverse complement strand
TTTGAAAAACGACGCAACTCACCCATTGCTTGAGGTCAAAAACCTGCGCGTCTCATTCGCGGGCAAGGAAGTCGTTCACGGCATTGATTTTTCAATCTCGGCGGGCGAAAAACTGGCGCTGGTCGGTGAATCGGGTTCGGGCAAAACGGTCACTGCGCTCAGCTTGCTGCGGCTGGTGCAGAACGCTGACCTCAGCGGCAGCGCCTTGTTTTCCGGCCGCGAGAACACATCCAATCCCGTCGATCTGCTGGCGTTGCCGGAGCAACAGCTGCGCGGCATCCGAGGCCGTGATATCGCGATGATTTTTCAGGAGCCGATGACGGCGCTGAACCCGCTGTTCAGCGTGGGTGACCAGATTGCTGAGGTTTTGCAGCTAAAGCAGGCGCTTGCCCAGGCAGAGTCTGCACAGGCAGCTATTAAATTACTAGCGGATACCGGTGTTCAGGAACCGGAGCGGCGGGCGCGGGCGTTCCCGCACCAGCTCTCGGGCGGGCAGCGCCAGCGCGCGATGATCGCCATGGCGCTGGCCTGCCAGCCCCGGCTGCTTCTGGCCGACGAACCGACGACCGCGCTCGATGTAACGCTGCGCAGCCAGATACTCGATTTGCTCGGCGACCTGCAAAAGCGCAACGGCATGGCGGTGCTGATGATCACGCATGACCTGAACCTGGTGCGGCGCTTTGCCGACCGCGTGGCCGTGATGGAAAACGGATTGATCGTCGAGCACGGCCCGGTGGGCGACGTATTCGCCCGGCCACAACACGCCTATACGCGCAAGTTGATCGACAGCAAGCCGGTTCGCGATGTGGCCGAAGGCTGGAGCTCGGGTTCCGGCAAGCTGCCAGCCGCATTAACCATGCAGGCCGGCCACTTAAGAGTCGGTTATCGGGTCGGCATTCCGGGAATCCGCGGCTGGTTCAAGAGTGCGGAATTCGTCGCCGTGAAGGATGCATCGTTTGAGATTCCCGCTGGCAAAACGCTGGGCGTGGTGGGCGAATCGGGCTCGGGCAAATCGACCCTGGCGTTGGCCGCGCTTGGTTTGCTGCCTTCGTCGGGCCAGCTGAACGTGTCGGGCCACGCCTGGAGCCGTCAGGCCGCGCGCAACAAGGCCATGCGCAGGACGGTTCAGGTGGTGTTTCAGGACCCTTTTTCCTCGCTGTCGCCGCGCATGACTGTGGGCGCGATTATTGAGGAGGGCTTGCTGGTTCACGAACCGGCGTTAAGCGCAGCCGAGCGGCGGCAACGGGCTGTTCGGGCGCTGGCTGACGTAGGCATGGGAGAAGACCAGTTTCCCGGCCTGCTGGACCGTTATCCGCATGAATTTTCAGGCGGTCAGCGCCAGCGGCTTGCCATTGCGCGGGCACTGATCATCAATCCGGCCTTGCTGGTGCTCGATGAGCCGACGAGCGCGCTGGACGTGACGATTCAAAAACAGGTGCTCGGGCTGCTGCAACGCCTGCAGCGGGAGCGTGGCCTGAGCTATTTGCTGATCACCCACGACGTTGACGTGATCCGCGCCATGGCGCATGAGGTGATTGTGATGAAAGACGGCGATGTGGTCGAAAGCGGCCATGTCATGGACGTTCTGGACCGACCGCAACACGCATACACCCAGGTACTGGTGGCTCAGACCACCATGAACGTTGATAAATAACTTTAACAAAGCTAAAAAGTTAATTGATATAAAACAATATTTTCAAAAAATACAACATCCAAATTTATCTGATTGGTAAGGGCCATCGGGTTAGCGAAGGCGGCAGCCGAAGCGCCTTCTCCGGGTGCTCTCCCGCTTCGCCCGCATCGCTTTGCCCAAGTTGCAGGTCAGCGGCTTTCGGCCATTGAATTTCTAGGGTTCCGGAACTAGTTGCCAGTGACGACCACGCGTGAATCGCCTCGCGCACCAGGCATTCGACAGGTCGAGTGTTCATGCCTGCTGCTGGCCGCATCGTAGATCAGTTTCTCAGGCATTTCCGTCTGTCAGCGTTTGCATCCGCACCTCAGAGGCGCTACAATAAGTACTTCACGACCAAATGGGCGGGTTTTAACCGCCCATTTTTTTTGGGCGTTTGTTTTTAACAAACTGGTCGATTTGGTGATTAGGTCAGATCAATTTAAGTTGAAGAAGCTGCAAGACTGAATGGCGTTACAAGAGACGATTGAGCAAACCGTTACCGGGCTGGGCTATGAGCTGGTGGACATTGAACGCACCGGCGGTGGATTACTGCGCGTCACGATGGATTTGCCTTACGTACCCGGCCTCGAGCAGTTCATCAACGCCGAAGATTGCGAAAAAGTTACGCGGCAGTTGCAATTCGTGCTGGAAGTCGAAGGCGCGGAGTATTCCCGCCTTGAAGTGTCTTCCCCCGGCATTGACCGGCCCCTGAAAAGTGAAAAAGATTTTGAGCGTTTTGCCGGCGAATTGGTTGACATCACCTTGAAAGCGCCGATTGGCAGTGTGGCCAGTGCCGGGTCAACCGTATCGGCCAGCCGGAAAAAATTTCGCGGCACGCTGGAGCGGGCAGAGTCAAAAGCTGGCGACGTCGCTGGCTGGCAAATCGTCTGGAGCGACGAGCCTCCGGTCAAACCCGGCCAGAAAGTCAGTAAAAACAGGGTGCCGGCACCGCTGCAGGCGCTTGGCTTCACGCTGGACGAAATTGTGCAGGCTCGCCTGGCGCCCGTGGTTGATTTCAAGGGCCGCCGTAGCAAACCTGGCTCAGGCTTGGATCAATCTGCAGAGGCTCCTGCAAAGAATGATCCGGAAAAAAATACTTTGGAAATTACTCAGAATATTCAGAAAGGCAGGCTTGTGAAATGAATCGCGAACTGTTGATGTTGGTTGACGCCATCTCGCGTGAGAAAAATGTCGAACGCGACGTCGTTTTTGGCGCCGTTGAACTGGCGCTCGCTTCTGCCACCAAAAAGGTATATGCAGAAGGCGTTGACATTCGCGTGGTGGTTGACCGCGACAGCGGTAATTACGAAACCTTTCGCCGCTGGTTGGTCGTGCCCGACGAGGCCGGGTTGCAAAACCCCGAGGCTGAAGAGCTGGTGACAGATGCGCGCGACGAGATCGCTGATATCGAAGAGGGCGACTTCATCGAAAAACCGGTGGACAGCTTGCCGATTGGCCGTATTGGCGCACAGGCCGCCAAGCAAGTCATTCTGCAAAAAATCCGTGATGCCGAGCGCGAAATGCTGCTGACCGATTTCATGTCGCGGGGCGACAAGATCTTTGTCGGCACTGTCAAACGCATGGACAAGGGCGACATCATTGTCGAATCGGGCCGAGTCGAAGGGCGCCTGCGTCGCAGCGACATGATTCCGAAAGAGAACCTTCGTTCGGGCGACCGTGTGCGGGCCATGATCATGGAAGTCGACACCACGCTGCGTGGCGCGCCGATTATCTTGTCGCGCACATCACCCGAATACATGATCGAACTTTTTCGACAGGAAGTGCCCGAGATCGAGCAGGGCCTGCTGGAAATCAAATCCTGCGCCCGTGACCCGGGTTCGCGCGCCAAGATGGCGGTGCTCTCCCATGACAAGCGCGTCGATCCGATAGGTACTTGCGTCGGCGTTCGTGGCACGCGTGTCAATGGCGTGACCAATGAGCTGGCCGGCGAACGCGTTGATATTGTGCTGTGGAGTGAAGACCCGGCGCAATTTGTGATTGGCGCGTTGGCCCCGGCCAACGTGTCTTCCATCGTGGTCGATGAAGAGCGTCATGCCATGGACGTGGTTGTCGACGAAGAAAACCTCGCTATTTCCATCGGCCGTGGCGGCCAGAACGTGCGGCTTGCCGCGGAGCTGACAGGTTGGAAAATCAACATCATGACGGCGGACGAGTCGCTTGAAAAGCAGTCGCTGGAAACCGATACCAGCCGCAAGCTTTTCATGGAAAAGCTCGACGTGGACGAAGAGATCGCCGACATCCTGATTTCCGAAGGCTTTACCAGCCTGGAGGAGGTGGCTTACGTGCCGTTGCAGGAAATGCTGGAAATCGAATCCTTCGATGAAGACACCGTCAATGAGCTGCGCACGCGCGCCAAAGACGCACTGTTGACGATGGAAATCGCCAAAGAAGAAAATGCTGATGGCGTTTCGCAGCAGCTGCGCGACGTCAACGGTCTCACGCCCGAACTGATCGAAAAGCTGCTTGCTGCAGGTGTCAACACCCGTGACGATCTGGCCGATCTTGCCGTGGATGAACTTACCGATATCACCGGCCAGTCTGCGGACGAAGCCAAGGCCCTGATCATGACGGCGCGTGCCCATTGGTTTACCGATGACGCGCCCGCCAAAGATGCCGCTGTTGATCCCGCTGCACCTGCAGCGGCCCAAGAGCAATGATCACGCAGGCCAGTCAGGAAAAATATATATGTCCAGTACCACTACCGTCGCGCAATTCGCAGCTGAGTTGAATAAATCCCCCGCCACCCTGATCGAGCAATTGACCAGCGCCGGGGTTTCCAAGGCCCAGGCCAATGATCCGCTGTCCGAGGCGGACAAGCAGAAACTGCTGGGCTACCTGCAGGCCAGCCATGGCACGGCCACGGCCGAGCGCAAAAAAATCACGCTGGTGAAAAAATCCACCACTGAAATCAAGCAGGCCGACTCCACCGGCCGCGCACGCACCATTCAGGTGGAAGTTCGCAAGAAGCGCACTTTCGTCAAACGTGAAGATGGCTCCGACCTGCCGGCTGAAGAACCACATGTCGAGATCGCCACCGCCCCCACCGCACCCGTGGTTGACGACGCCGAACTGATTAAGCGCGAGGAAGAAGCCAGTCGTCACGCCGAATTGCTCCGCCGCCAGGAAGAAGAGCTGGCCGAAAAACGGCGTCTGCGCGAGGAGCAGAACGCCAGCGATGCGTTGCGTGAAATGCAGCGCCAGGCCCAAGCCGACGCTGATGCTGTCGAAGCGTCTGCCAAGGCCGCCGATGCGGCCAAAAAGGCGAAGCCTGCTGCCTCCAAGGCCAAGGCCTCGACGCCCCTAGTAGAAGCTCAAAACCCAGAGACTGCCGAAGCTGTAGCTGCTGCACAGGCGGCCAAATCAGTAGAAGCGGCAGCGGTCCAGGCCGTGGCCAAGGCCAAAGCCACAGCCGAATTCCAGGCCGATGCTGCCAAGGCGCAAGATCTGCAGGATCGTCGCCGCAAAGCCGAAGCGGAAGCAGCCGGCATTCGTGCCATGATGTCGGCACCCAAGCGCGTGCTGGTGCCTCACGTGGATCCGAAAGTGGCCATCAAAGGCACGCTGCACAAGCCTGCGGTGGTGCCGGGTGCTGTCAAGCCTGTCGCTGCCGGTGCTGCTTCGCCAGCCGGCGCGGGCGGCAAGAAAGAAGTCAAGTCTGAAAACCTGTCTTCGACCTGGAAAGACGACGCCGCCAAGAAAAAAGGCCTTCCAAGCCGCGGTGCGCCGAGTTTGCCGGGTCGCGGCAATTTCCGCGGTGGCCCGCGTGGGCGTCGTAATGACCGCGAAGCCCGTCCGGAGTCAAACTTTGTAGCACCGACTGACTTCAAGGTCATCGAAGTCCATGTACCCGAGACGATTACGGTGGCCGAACTGGCGCACAAGATGAGCGTCAAGTCTTCCGAGGTGATCAAGCACCTGATGAAGCTCGGCCAGATGGTCACCATTAACCAGCCGCTGGACCAGGACACCGCCATGATCACGGTGGAGGAGATGGGCCACAAGGCAGTGACTGCGGCGCTGGACGATCCGGAAGCCTTCACCGACGACGACGTGCAGGGCCAGCAGGCCGAGTCCGTGTCGCGCGCGCCGGTTGTTACCGTCATGGGTCACGTCGACCATGGCAAAACTTCGCTGCGCGATTACATTCGCCGCGCAAAAGAGGCCGCTGGCGAAGCTGGCGGCATAACCCAGCATATTGGCGCCTACCATGTGGAAACTCCGCGCGGCATGGTGTCCTTCCTGGACACACCCGGTCACGAGGCATTTACCGCCATGCGTGCACGGGGTGCTCAGGCGACAGACATCGTGATTCTGGTCGTCGCTGCCGATGACGGCGTGATGCCGCAGACCAAGGAAGCCATCCGGCACGCCCGGGCGGCCGGGGTTCCTATCGTCGTCGCCATCAACAAGATCGATAAAGCCGATGCCAACCTGGACCGCGTCAAGGGCGAGCTGGTCACCGAGGGTGTGGTGCCAGAGGAGTTTGGCGGCGATTCACCATTCGTGCCGGTTTCGGCCCGAACCGGTGCCGGTGTTGACACCCTGCTGGAACAGGTTTTGCTGCAGGCTGAAGTGCTGGAGCTGCGTGCTCCTGTTGACGCGTTGGCCAAAGGCATCGTGATTGAAGCCCGGCTCGACAAGGGCCGTGGCCCGGTGGCGACCGTGCTGGTTCAGTCCGGAACGCTAAAAGCTGGCGATGTCGTACTGGCCGGTTCAACCTATGGTCGCGTCCGTGCCATGCTGGATGAAAACGGCAAGCAGATCAAGACCGCAGGTCCGTCAATTCCGGTCGAGATTCAGGGTTTGACAGACGTGCCGCAGGCAGGCGACGATTTCATGGTGATGTCGGATGAGCGCCGCGCCCGCGAGATATCCACTTACCGCGCCGGGAAGTTCCGTAACACCAAGCTGGCCAAGCAGCAGGCGTCCAAGCTCGAGAACATGTTCTCGGATATCGGCGGCGGTTAGGTCAAGATGCTGCCGATCATCATCAAGGCCGACGTGCAGGGCTCTCAGGAAGCACTGGCGCAGTCACTGCTCAAGCTGTCGACCGACGAGGTCAAGGTGCAACTGGTGTACTCAGGTGTCGGTGGCATCTCCGAATCCGACGTGAACCTGGCTATCGCTTCCAAAGCAGTGCTGATCGGATTCAACACCCGCGCAGACGCCCAGGCGCGCAAACAGGCCGAGAACAACGGCGTCGAGATTCGTTACTACCAGATCATTTATGACGCTGTAGACGAACTTCGTGCAGCCATGTCCGGCATGCTCACGCCCGACAAGAAGGAAGAGATCATCGGCACAGCCGAGATTCGCAATATTTTCAAGGTCAGCAAGATCGGCTCGATTGCCGGTTGTATGGTCACGGC
>JANPFZ010000307.1:0-3775 GCA_031423655.1 Polaromonas sp. | reverse complement strand
CGCCCGACGGCAAGCAGAGCGCCTGCGCGGTAATGCAGCAAACGCTGGTGCCTGTGCCTAAAAATTATTGACGAAAGCACTTCCATGAACGACCTTCCCGGCCTCAATTTTCAACTCGGCGAAGACATTGACGCGCTGCGCGACACGGTGCGTGATTTCGCGCAAAGCGAGATCGCACCGCGTGCGGCAGAGATTGACCGCAGCGACCAGTTTCCGATGGACTTGTGGCAAAAAATGGGCAGCCTCGGCGTGCTCGGCATCACCGTGGGAGAAGAATACGGCGGTGCCGGCATGGGCTACCTGGCGCACATGATCGCGATGGAAGAGATCAGCCGCGCCAGTGCGTCGGTGGGCCTGTCTTACGGCGCGCACAGCAACCTGTGTGTGAACCAGATCAAACGCAACGGCACCGAGGCACAACGCCAGAAATACCTGGCCAAATTGATCAGCGGCGAGCATGTAGGCGCACTGGCGATGAGCGAGCCCGGCGCCGGCAGCGATGTCATCAGCATGAAATTGAAAGCTGAAGACAAGGGCGGGTTTTATCTGCTCAACGGCAGCAAGATGTGGATCACCAACGGCCCCGACGCCGACACGCTGGTGGTTTACGGCAAGACGGAACCCGAACTGGGCGCGCGTGGCGTCACAGCCTTCCTGATCGAAAAAGGAATGAAGGGGTTTTCTGTCGCGCAAAAACTCGACAAACTCGGCATGCGCGGTAGCCACACGGGCGAGCTGGTGTTCAACAACGTCGAAGTGCCGGCGCAAAACATTCTGGGCGGACTCAACAGCGGCGCGAAAGTGCTGATGAGCGGCCTTGACTACGAGCGCGCCGTGCTGACTGGCGGGCCGCTGGGCATCATGCAGTCGGTGATGGACAGCGTCGTGCCTTACATCCACGACCGCAAGCAGTTCGGCCAGAGCATCGGCGAATTCCAGCTGATTCAGGGCAAGGTCGCCGACATGTACACCGTGCTGCAGGCCGGCAGATCGTTTGCGTACACGGTGGCCAAAAACCTCGATATGCTGGGCACCGATCACGTCCGTCAGGTGCGCAAGGACTGCGCCTCCGTCATCTTGTGGTGCGCCGAAAAAGCCACCTGGATGGCCGGCGAAGGCATCCAGATTTTCGGCGGCAACGGCTACATCAACGACTACCCGCTAGGCCGACTGTGGCGCGACGCCAAGCTCTATGAAATCGGCGCGGGCACCAGCGAGATTCGCCGCATGCTGATTGGGCGGGAGTTGTTCGCAGAAACTCTCTAATTTGCGGGAAAGACCAGCGTACACGCAGCGAAGCGATATGCGATGCTTTGCGCCCAACTGACCAACTCTTCGTCCCCAAAAAACTTCCTGAGACTTTGCTCTGTCTCCAACTGATCAGATCTCCGAGTGCCAACGTTAAAGAAAATAACAACCATGCCATCGATCCAAGACCTCTTCACCCACAATCGCGCCTGGGCTGCCGAAATGGAGGCCACGCGCCCCGGCTTTTTTACCAGTCTGGTCAAGCAGCAGACGCCCAAGTACATGTGGATCGGTTGCTCCGACAGCCGCGTGCCGGCGAATCAGATCACCGGGCTGGAGCCGGGCGAAGTCTTCGTGCACCGCAACGTTGCCAACATCGTGGTGCATTCGGATTTAAATGCGCTGTCGGCGATCCAGTTCGCCGTCGAGCGACTGAAGGTCAAAGACATCATGGTCGTCGGCCACTACGGCTGCTCGGGCGTGCAGGCCGCGCTGGAAGGCGCGCGCATCGGCCTGGCCGACAACTGGATTCGCCACATTCAGGATGTGCGGCACCGGCATCGCCAGTTGCTCGACAGCCTGCCCGACGCCGTGCGCGCCAATGCCCTGTGCGATATCAATGTCATCGAGCAGGTCGTCAATGTGTCGGTCAGCACGGTGATGGTTGATGCCTGGGCGCGCGGCCAGGGTGTGACGGTGCATGGCTGGGCATTCGGCGTGCATGACGGCTTGCTGCAGGACTTGCAGATGAGCATTTCCAGTCCTGACGAAATGGACGCGCTCTACCGCAAGGCCGTAGACCGGGTCTGGGAATCGTGGACCCAGCGCGGCGCGTCGGCTAACTAGCCATGTTCCCGCAACGCCTCGACTCGACGGTTGCCTACGACATCGCCAAGGCGATGATGGATGGCTTCAATCGACACTACCAGTTGTTTCGCACCGAGTCAGCGCGCGCCAAACACCGCTTTGAAACGGCCGACTGGCATGGCCAGCAGCGCGCGCAGCGCGAGCGCATCGAGTTTTACGACCTGCGTGTGCGTGAAGCATCGACCCGGCTGGAACGCGAGTTCAAGGCCGGTGAGCAAGCGATGGATGTCTGGCAGCAGGTCAAGCTGCATTACATCGGGCTGCTGGTCAATCACCACCAGCCCGAGCTGGCCGAGACGTTTTTCAATTCGGTCACCACGAAAATTCTCCACCGCAGTTATTTTCAGAACAGCTTTATTTTTGTGCGACCGGCTGTCAGCACCGAATACATAGAAAACGAAGAGCCCACCGCACGCCCGACCTACCGCGCCTACTACCCGACGCGTGACACGCTGCGCGAAGTGATCATCCAGATCATTGAAGATTTTGAATTGCATCTTGAGTTTGAAGACCTGGAACGCGACGCCAGCTACGTGCTGGAAGCGCTCGGCGAGCGCCTGGGCGAAGTCAAGCTGCGCGCCAACTTTCAGATCCAGGTTTTATCGGGCCTGTTCTTTCGCAACAAGGGCGCCTACGTGGTCGGGAAAATCATCAACGGCTTCAGCGAGACACCCTTTGCGTTGCCGATCCTCCATCGGCAGCCCAAGCCGTCGAATGGCAGCGATTCGGACGGTATTTTCGGCGAGTCGGCGCCTAACAAACTGGTGATTGACGCGGCGCTGTTCGGTGAAGACGACCTGCTGATCCTGTTCAGTTTTGCGCGCGCCTACTTCATGGTCGACATGGGCGTACCGTCGGCCTATGTGCAGTTTTTGCGCAGCATGATGCCGCACATGCCGCGCGCGGAAATCTATAACGCGCTGGGTCTGGCCAAACAGGGCAAGACGCTTTTTTACCGCGACTTTTTGTATCACCTGCGGCATTCCACCGACAAATTCCGCATTGCGCCTGGCATCAAGGGCATGGTCATGCTGGTGTTTGACCTGCCTTCTTTTCCGTATGTGTTCAAGGTCATCAAAGACTACTATCCGCCGCAGAAAGACACCACGCGCGAGCAGATCAAGGGCAAGTATTTGCTGGTCAAGCAGCATGACCGCGTCGGGCGCATGGCCGATACGCAGGAATACAGTGAAGTGGCATTTCCGCGCGCGCGCTTCAGCGACGAACTGATGGCCGAGATTGAAAAGTTTGCCCCCAGCCAGCTGGAAGTCAGCGACCGCGACGGTGATGGCAACGTCGAAGTGATCATCAAGCATGTGTACATCGAGCGGCGCATGATTCCGCTGAACATTTATCTGCAGGAAGCGTTTGATGTCGGCGTGACCGAACCGTCTGCCAAGGTGCAGATCGAGCGCGCTGTGCTGGAATACGGCAACGCGATCAAGGATATGGTGGCCGCCAATATTTTCCCCGGTGACATGCTGTGGAAAAATTTCGGCATCACGCGGCATGGCAAGGTGGTTTTCTACGACTACGACGAGATCGAATACATCACCGACTGCAAGTTCCGCATAGCCCCTGGCATCAAGGGAATGGTCATGCTGGTGTTCGATTTGCCATCGTTTCCGTATGTGTTCAAGGTCATTAAAGACTTTTATCC
>JANPFZ010000306.1:0-2583 GCA_031423655.1 Polaromonas sp. | reverse complement strand
ATGACCTGCTCAAACTGCAGGTGCTGCTTGGTCACCCACAGGCCCACATCGGTGCAGCCGGCGACCAGTTGCGCGGCAGGATGCGTCGCGCGTAGCCGCAGCAGCCCGGCCAGCGACCGCGGTGAGTTATATGAAGAATCAGCCTCTAGCCCAATAGATATGTTCGCAAGCAGCTCAAGTTTTGATAGCAGCGCAGTTTCGTCAATGCTGGCTGTCGGCAGCGCGCCCATGGCCTGCGCCGCATCCAGAATCGGCCGGTAGCCGGTACATCGGCACAGATTGCCCGACAGTTCTTCAACCGCCATCGCGCGGGTGATGGGTGTGCCTTTACCGACATGGTTTTGATACATGGAGAACAGGCTCATCACAAAACCCGGCGTGCAAAAGCCGCATTGCGAGGCATGCGCCTGCACCATCGCTTCTTGCGCCGGATGCAACGCGCCATTAGCACCCGTAATATCTTCGACGGTGTAGAGCGCCATGCCGTCAATCGAATGCGCCAGCCGGATGCAGCTGTTGACGGCGCGAAACCGGATGGCGCCGTTGTTTTCCTCGCCCAGCACGACAGTGCAGGCGCCACAGTCGCCTTCGCCGCAGCCTTCCTTGGTGCCGGTGCAGCCGAGGTCATCGCGCAGCAGGTCAAGCAGCGTGCGGCTGGGTGGTACATTGGAAACCGACACAATTTCACCGCGCCGGACGAAGCGGATCGGGCGGGCGCCGGGTGTTGCAACGGGTTCAGTGGGCATGACAGAATTTCATCGCGGGACTATGGACGCAAGCATAGGCACTTCCAGACAGACATGACTAATTCTCTTCATGCTACTGCTATCCAGCCCGGCTTGCCGCCGCGTCTGGCTTTAACTGGCATCACCAAAAGCTACCCCGGCGTGGTCGCCAACGACAATATTTCGCTCGTCGTCCAGCCCGGTGAAATCCATGCGGTGCTGGGTGAAAACGGCGCCGGCAAATCAACGTTGATGAAGATTATTTACGGCGCGGTGGCGGCCGACTCAGGCAGCGTCATGATGGACGGCCAGCCGGTAGCGGTGCGCAATCCGAACGAGGCGCGGGCGCTGGGCATCAGCATGGTGTTCCAGCACTTCAGTCTGTTCGACACGCTGACGGTGGCTGAGAACGTCTGGCTCGGCCTCGGCAAAGATTTGACTTTGGCCGAAGTGGCCACCCGCATCACGCAGACGACGCAGGCTTATGGCTTGCAGCTGGAGCCTTCGCGACCGGTACATACGCTGGCGGTTGGTGAGCGGCAACGGGTCGAGATCGTTCGGGCGCTGCTGACGAATCCGCGCCTGCTGATTCTGGATGAGCCGACTTCGGTGCTGACGCCGCAGGCGGTTGAGAATCTTTTTGTCACGCTGCGTCAGCTGGCTTCGAAAGGCTGCAGCATCCTGTACATCAGCCACAAGCTGCATGAAATTCGCGCTTTGTGTACGGCGTGTACCGTGCTGCGTGGTGGGCGGGTAACGGGCGTGTGCGATCCGCGTCAGGAATCGAACGCGTCGCTGAGCCGGCTGATGATTGGTGCCGAACCCCCTGCGCTGGTGCGGCGTGAAGTCAAAACCGGCGCGCTTGTGCTGGAGGTGAAGCAGCTCGATCTGGCCAGCCACGACCAGTTTGGCGTTGAGCTGCAGCAGATCGCCTTGAGCGTGCGCGCCGGTGAAGTGGTCGGCATCGCCGGTGTGTCGGGCAACGGCCAGAAAGAGTTGTTGCTGGCGCTGTCGGGTGAAGACACCCGTGCGGTGTCAGGCGCCATCACGGTCAGCGGCCAGAACGCTGGCAAGCTTGGCCCGAAGCAGCGCCGCGCCCTAGGCCTTCATTTCGTGCCCGAAGAGCGCCTGGGCCGTGGCGCGGTGCCGCAGCTGTCACTCGCGCGCAACCTGCTGCTGACGCGCCGTGAGGCGGTGGGCCTGGGTGGCTGGTTGAGCCCGGCCCGGCTGCAGGCGCAGGCGGGCCGCATCATTGCCGGCTATTTTGTGAAGGCCGGTGGCGCGCAGGCGGTGGCGCGGTCTTTGTCGGGCGGTAACTTGCAAAAATTCATCATGGGCCGCGAGATGGATGCGAAGCCTACGCTGCTGATCGTGTCGCAACCGACCTGGGGTGTTGACGTGGGTGCGGCAACGCAGATTCGCGGCGAGCTGCTGCGGCTGGCGGGTGCCGGTTGCGCGGTGCTGGTCGTCAGCGAAGAGCTGGAAGAGCTTTTTGAAATTTGCGACCGGCTGGTCGTGATGGCCAAGGGCCGGCTGTCGCCGTCGCTACCGCGCGACCAGGCCAGCACAGCGCTGGTCGGGCAGTGGATGAGCGGGCTCTGGGATGAATCCGTTCGGGCTGAGCTTGTCGAAGCCTGGGTAGACCCTTCGACAGGCTCAGGGCGAACGGAAAACAGCCAGGCGACCGCATGATCCGCCTCGAGGCGCGCCCGCAGGCTTCGAGATTCTGGACCTACGCGTCGCCGGTGCTGGCCTTGCTGGTCACGGTGGTCATCGGCGTGCTGCTGTTCGCCGCGCTCGGCAAAGACCCGGTGCGCGGCCTGCAGGTTTTTTTCTGGGAACCGATCAAGTCGCCGTA
>JANPFZ010000305.1:0-3774 GCA_031423655.1 Polaromonas sp. | reverse complement strand
CAGAGCATCCTGGTCAATCTGTCTGGGCGCGGTGACAAAGACATCGGTACCGTCGCCGACCTGAGCAACGCAGACTTTTACTGTCGGCCCAGTTGCAAGGGCCAGTCCGTCAAAGGTGGAGACCAGACGACCGGACAGACCATCGGGTTTACCAAATGAGCCGCATTGATACCACCTTTGCCGCGCTGAAAAAGCAGGGCCGCAAAGCCCTGATCCCGTACGTAACAGCCGGTTTTCCTTTTGTTGATGTCACGCCCGAGTTGATGCACGGCATGGTAGCGGGCGGCGCCGATGTGATCGAACTCGGCGTGCCGTTTTCAGACCCGAGCGCTGACGGCCTGGTGATCCAGCAGGCCGGCGAGAACGCCCTCGCTGCGGGTATCGGCATGGTGCAGGTGCTGGAAATGGTGCGGCAGTTTCGCACCAAAGATGGCAGCACGCCGGTGGTGCTGATGGGTTACGCCAATCCAGTCGAAGCCTATGACATCAAACACGGCACCGACAGCTTCATCGCCGATGCGGCAACGGCCGGTGTTGACGGCGTGCTGATTGTCGACTACCCGCCCGAAGAGTGCGTGCAGTTTGCGCAAAAGCTGCGCGCCCGCGACATGGACCTGATTTTTTTGCTCGCGCCGACCAGCACGGCCGCCCGCATGAAGCAGGTGGCCGAAGTCGCCAGCGGCTATGTGTATTACGTGTCGCTCAAGGGCGTTACCGGAGCGGGCACGCTGGACGTGGGCGCGGTCGAGGCCATGCTGCCGCGCATCCGGCAGCACATTGTGGTGCCAGTCGGTGTAGGTTTCGGTATTCGCGATGCGGCCACAGCCAAAGCCATCAGCAAAGTGGCCGACGCGGTAGTGATCGGCAGCAAAATTATCCAGTTGATTGAACGGCAGCCGAGGGACCAGGTGGCCGCAGTGGCCAGAGATTTTTTGCGCGAGATTCGCACTGCACTGGACTAATTCTCAAGCCGAATCCGAAGCCCGTCACCCTAAATCAGCAAAAGGACTCTTCCATGTCTTGGCTAGAAAAACTGCTACCCCCCAAAATCAGCCCCACCGACCCAACCGAGCGCCGCAGCGTGCCTGAAGGCCTGTGGATCAAATGCCCAAGCTGCGAAGCGGTGCTCTACAAGACCGATCTGGAAAAAAACCAGAATGTCTGCCCGCAGTGCAGCCACCACCACCGCATCGGTGCGCGGGCGCGGCTTGATGCCTTTCTGGACGCGGAAGGCCGCTATGAGCTGGGCCAGGAAGTTCTGCCGGTTGACCCGCTGAAATTCAAGGACAGCCGCAAGTACCCCGAGCGGCTGAAAGAGGCGCTTGAAAACACCGGGGAAACCGACGCACTGGTGGTGTTGGGCGGCGCAGTACATAGCATCGGCGTGGTGGTGGCGTGTTTTGAGTTCGACTTCATGGGCGGCAGCATGGGCAGCGTGGTGGGCGAGCGTTTTGTGCGCGGCGTGCATGCCGCCATCGAGCAAAAAGTGCCGTTCATCTGCTTCACCGCCACCGGTGGCGCGCGCATGCAGGAAGGCTTGCTGAGCTTGATGCAGATGGCCAAAACCAATGCTTCACTGACGCGCCTGGCGAAGAAAGGCCTGCCTTACATCAGCGTGCTGACCGACCCGACGATGGGCGGCGTCAGTGCCGGTTTTGCTTTCGTTGGTGACGTGGTGATTGCCGAGCCGAAAGCGCTGATCGGTTTTGCCGGCCCGCGCGTGATCGAGTCAACGGTGCGCGTGACGCTGCCCCAAGGCTTTCAGCGCGCCGAGTTTTTGCAGACCAAAGGCGCGATTGACTTTATCTGCGACCGGCGCGAATTGCGCAAGACAGTGGCCAATTCGCTGGCGATGCTGCTCCGGCAGCCGGCCGATGCGGTGAGCTGAACGGCGCTCGGCCCGGCGGTACAGCCAGTACCCCCGTCGCACCCTACGTTTTCAACACCCCCGCCTCGCCGGACAAAAGGCATCGTGGGATGATGGCGTTCCCTGAAATTCAAAGCTTCAGACATGCCCGAAGTACTCAAACTGCATTCGCTTCCACTGTTCCCGTTGGGAACGGTGCTTTACCCCGGCGGCCTGCTACCGCTGCAGATTTTTGAGGTCCGTTACCTCGACATGATCGGCAAATGCCACAAGGCCGGCGCGCCATTCGGAATTATCTCGCTTACCGAAGGCTCCGAAGTGCGGCGCCCGAAAGACTCGGGACCCAGCGGCGATGGTTTTGCCAACGAAGCCTTCGGCAGCGTCGGCACCCTGGCCTCGATCACCGAATTTTCAGTGCCGCAACCGGGGCTGATGATGATCCGGTGCGTAGGCACACAGCGCTTTGAAATATCAAGCCGTGAAAAACTAAAGCATGGCCTGTGGATCGCCAACGTCACCCGACTCGATCACGATCAAACCGTCCCCATCCCCGACGACCTGCAGCGCACCGCCAATGCCCTCGGCAAACTCATCAAAAGCCTGCAGGAGCGCCGGGTGCCTGAAGACCAGATGCCGCTGCTGGCGCCCTACCAGCTCGACGATTGCGGCTGGGTGGCCAATCGCTGGTGCGAACTGTTGCCGATGCCGCTTGAGCTCAAGCAGCGGCTGATGGAACTCGACAATCCGCTGTTGCGGCTGGAGCTGGTGAGCGACATTCTGGACCGCTCGGGTATTGCGCTCTGACGGCAAACGCCGGTGTGCCTGATCCCGCCCGGCATCTTCCTGTTATCGCTGGCGAGAAGCCGCCCGTAAAAAACTAAAATCGCGGCTTATTCGCGCTTTTCGTTTCTGGGAAAAGTCGCGTTCGTCCACCAGTATTGCCTCGCCTCTTTAAAACAAAGACTCCATGTCCATTCAGCCCACTCCCGCCGCCCCATCAAGGCCCGACAGCGACACCATCCCGCAAGACGACAACCAGTTGATGATGGAGCGGCGCGAAAAACTTAAAGCGCTGCGCGACGGTGGCGGCGTGGCTTTCCCGAATGATGTGAAGCCCCAGCATCGGGCCGAAGCACTGTTCGCGCAGTACGACAGCAAGTCCAAGGAAGAGCTGGAGCCACTGGCCGTCAAGGTACACGTCGCCGGTCGCATGATGCTCAAACGCGTGATGGGCAAGGCCAGTTTCGCCACGCTGCAAGACGCGTCATTCGGCCCCTCGGGTGGCCGTATTCAGGTTTATATCAACAACGAGGGCGTGGGCGAAGCCGTACACAACGCCTTCAAGCATTGGGATCTGGGCGATATTGTGGCCGCTACCGGCACGCTGTTTAAAACAAAAACCGGCGAACTGTCGATTCACGCCACCGACATCCGGCTGGTCACCAAAAGCCTGCGACCACTGCCGGACAAGTTTCACGGCATGGCCGACCAGGAAGTCAAATACCGCCAGCGCTATGTCGATCTGATCATGGACGAATCCGCGCGCAAGCGCTTCATGGCGCGCAGCAAGGCCGTCAGCAGCCTTCGCGAGTTCATGGTTAACCACAACTTCCTCGAAGTCGAAACACCGATGCTGCACCCGATTCCGGGTGGCGCCAATGCCAAGCCGTTCAAGACGCACCACAACGCGCTCGACCAGGAAATGTTTTTGCGCATCGCACCCGAGCTGTACTTGAAGCGGCTGATCGTCGGCGGTTTTGAGCGCGTGTTCGAGATCAACCGCAGCTACCGCAACGAAGGCATCAGCGTTCGGCACAACCCCGAATTCACGATGATGGAGTTCTACGCCGCCTGGTGGGACTACAAGGATTTGATGACGTTCACCGAGGCGCTGATACGTGATGCAG
>JANPFZ010000304.1:0-5283 GCA_031423655.1 Polaromonas sp. | reverse complement strand
CGCTATATCTTTTTTAAAGAAGAAGCGCTCAATGATTTCGACGCCGCCTTCGGCCCCAAGGGCGCGCAAGGCGTGGCGCTGACGCCCGGCCGTTCGATTGCCGTTGACCCCGGCAGCATTCCGTATGGCACGCCGGTGTGGCTGGCCTCCAGCGGACGCAGCGCAAAATTCCAGAAGCTGGTGCTGGCGCAAGACACCGGCAGCGCCATCGTCGGCGCCGTGCGCGCTGATTATTTCGCCGGCACCGGACTCGATGCCGGCGCACTGGCAGCCACCGTCAACCAGCCGCTGCGGCTATGGGCCTTGTGGCCGAAGTAATTGAATTTGAAGTTGAAGTTGAAGTGGAAGGACCAAGGCATGAGCTCACCATCACATCCTGATCGACGCCAGCTTGCGCTGCGCGGGCCTGCCGCGTTAATGGCCTTCGCACTGTTGTTGCTGACGGGTTGCGCAGCTGGAAATCTCGGCAGTTCATCCGCCGGCCAGCGCTACCGCTGCGAGCAGGGCATTGAATTCAGCGTGAAGTTTGTCGATGACTCTGCGCTGATCGACAGCAGCCGAGGCTACAACGTGCTGTTCCGCGACGCCGGCGGCCAAGGTGAAGGCCAGACGGTCTACACCAACGCCGTGGTGCGCGCGGAGTTCGGGCTGGGTGCAAGCGGGCGTGAGGCGGTTTTGCGTTACCCGTTGTTGCCGATGGTGGTGCGGTGTGTGCGGGATTGATGTGGTATTTGCTATTGTTTTACTAGCTGCTTATGCAAGTATTACCTGAAATACAAGGTTTTCTATTGCTGTAAGCAGTGGCTTTCTGCTTGGTAGGCATTGCAGTTACTGTACCAACCGCTGAAAGCGTTTTATCAGCCTGCTGCCACCAATAAAAAGAAGGCGCGGTTGATCAGTCGCACACCATTGAACTCAGGTCCGACAGCCTCGCGCTCGGCTTATTCGGGATTATGGGCAACCTGAGCTGCGAGGTCCGGATCCTGGGACGGAACACCATGTCCGGGGACTGCCTGCTCGGCAAGGTCGGGGTCAACAACTTTTACGCCTGTCTGCTGCGTGGTGGGCGAGTTCACATGTGCGCTCCTTGGTGAAACTAGCGCGCAGGCATATAGGACACCCGCTGCGTTACTTGTGCAAAGCACACACCAGCGCGTTCGCGTGGTCAAAGAGACTGCGGCATTGTCAGACAACATCCGCTTGCTTTTGCCGAAGGAATGCCTCCAATCGGTTTGAGCAGTCGGGTGTGGTTGCAGCCGTGCATCCGTTACCGGGCGGCCAGTTTCACCAATTCCCCTGTCGTCTGCTTTCGCTGCATTGCCGTCTCTGTTGCAAGCCCCAGTGACACTACCGGTTCACTTCGGGATCAACCCCGCAGACCTGCTAAATGCTATTGAGTTCATAGCTGAACGCGCACGATTTACCTAGGCGAGAGGACATTTACTCTGAAAATCAAGCAGCGAAAAAAACCCGGGCGAACCCGGCTTTCTACGTCAGGCGGTTTGCGCCTCCAAGCTTAAAGACCGATCACACCACCATCATTCTTCGTGATCACGATGGTCGCCGAACGTGGCCGGGCCGATGCGCCGCCCGCGCCGTAAGCCGCCACACCAGCGCCGTTGCCGGGCCAGTTGCTCTGGAAGATGCCGCTGGTGAGCTGGGCTGTCGTCGTGTCTTCGCCGGGGTGCTGGATGTTAACGAACAGGGCCTTGCCGTCGGGCGACTCGGCGACGCCCGTGACTTCGGCGCCTTTCGGGGCTGTCATGAAGCGCTTGAGCGTGGCGTCGGTCATCTTGCGGCCGGCGTAGGTGGTGACGGATTTGTCGGCGCCGGGGTTGCGCGGGTCGTAGCCATCGGCCTTGTTGGCTACCACCTGGGCACCGCCGTCGCCGCGCGTGCCGGGTACGGCGGCCAGCAGCATGCAGTTGGTCTGGTCCGTGAAGGAGCCATCGTCGGTTTCGATCCAGACGATGCCGCTGGCTTTGGAAAACCAGCAGCCATCGGGTTTCGACAAATCATTAAGCGCGCTCAGGCCCGAAATATTGATGTTGGCCTGCCAGTTGACGTTATCGATGCCCGCGTCGGCCGTGGCCTGCGCGCCGAATAGAAAGATGTCCCACTTGAAGGTGGTTGCGCCGGGTGTGTCTGCGTCTTCGCGCATGCGCATGATGTGGCCGTTGACGTTGCCGTACTGCTGCGTTGTGCTGTCGGTGCGGGTGTCGCGCCAGACGCGCGGGTTGGCAGCATCTACGTCGGGGTTCAGGAAGTTGTTGCTAGAAGCGGCTGCGGTACGACCGCGGTCGGGGTTTTCCGTCATCGTGATGTAGATCTCGCCGTTTTTCGGGTTCACGGCGGTCCACTCGGGGCGGTCCATGCGCGTCGCTTTCGCGGCGTCGGCAGCCAGACGGGTGTTGACGCAGATGTCGGCCAGGCTAGCGAAGGTGTAGCCGCCCGGGTTTTGCGTGCTGACGGGCACGCCGGCTGCAACGTCGGGATTGGTCAGGTCGAGTTTGAGCCAGCTGCCGGTGCCGTCTGCGTTAAAACGTGCGGCATAGATCGTGCCTTCGTCCATGTACTCAGCGCCGACGGCCAGCCGGTCGGCTCGGTTGGCGTCTGCGGCCAGCCACAGTTTTTTCGACACGAACTTGTAGACGTATTCGCCGCGCGAATCGCAGCCGATGTAAAACGCCAGCGGCTTGCCGACGGTGGCAATGCTCGGCCACGCACCTTCGTTGGCGCGGCGGCCGAGCGCGGTGCGCTTGACGGGCACAGACGAAACGCTATACGGATCGATTTCGACGATGTAGCCGAAGGTGTTGGCCGCGTAGCGGAAGTCGCCTGTGCCATCAAGCGTCTTGGCCGGATCGGCGGTGATATTCCAGCGGCTGAACGCTGTGCTGCTTGCGTCGGCTGGCACCACGGTGGCCCAGCGGTTGTTGCCGGTGCGTCCTGCGGAGATGCCGTTGCGCTGCAGCGCCGAATTTTCTTTCTGCGTGCGAACGGCGGCGTCGGCGCCGCGCGTGAAATAGCCAGCCCAGTTTTCTTCGGCGGTCAGGTAGGTGCCCCACGGCGTGTAGCCGTTGCCGCAGTTGTTGATGGTGCCGCGCGTCTGCGTGCCGAGCGGTGAAAACAGGGTTTTGACAAAGGCCGATCCGCTTGCCGGGCCGGCAAGGTTCATCACAGTGGCGGCGGTGATGCGGCGATTCAGGGCAGATGCTTTGACATAGCCATATTTGCCGCCAGTTTTGGCCAGCTCGATGATGGAGACACCATGGGCGTCGATTTCCTTGACGGCTTCGGCTTCCGGGCGGCCTGCCGGTGCTGTGGAACTGTTGTTGGTCTGCCCGGCGGGGTGCATGAACAGCACGGTGCCGGAAATGTTTTCGTGGTTCATCACTAGCAATGCGCGGTTGGTGGCGACCGGGTCTGGCGCACCGGCGGCATTCAGCCCGAAAAAGTGCATACCGTCGTGGTGGTCGCCCGCGCGTTTGGCGAAGTTGTCGTCGCTACCGTCGTTTTTGTAATCGGTCACAGCCGGGTCGATGGAGTCGCCCACGGCGTAAACCACGGTGGCGGTGTAACCCTCTGGAACCATCACGCGGTCGGTCAGCGACTTGTTGACGGCGGTGAAGCCGAGCACGACTTCCTTGTTGCCGACCGCTGGTGGGGGTGTGGTCGCGGCCGTCGCGACCGGCGCCGGGTCGTTGCTGCCGCCGCCGCATGCGGTCAGCGACAGGCTGGTGAGGCCCGCCATCGTCATCGCGCCGACGCCGCTTTTCAGTACATGGCGGCGGTGCAGGCGCGCTTGCATCACCTGGTGAAGGGTTGGGTTGCTGCTCGGGTTGTTGTCGAGGTCGTCAGGATCAACCTGGGTGCGCGGCAGCGGGGGGTTTTGGCTCATGGGTGTTGGCTCCGGGTGGCGTTAAAAACGTTGATCCTCCCTTCGCGATGTGACAGGGCTGTGACCCCTGCCGATTCCTGACGCGCTTCACGGGTCAAACACGTCAGGCACGCGCGCCACCCGTAAATCAATTACATTGTGCTACAAAAATAATAGCTCGTTATTCAGGTATTACTTGGACTACAGGCCTGAAGCGTCTGTAATTTCCTGTTGGGACGACGAAAAAGTCAGGCCTGACAGCGCTAGATCGACCGCTGATTCACCCGCTTCGACAGCGCCTCCGCGCTTTCCTTGCGCTCGCTGTACCGGTCCGTCAGCCAGCCCGACTGGTCACGCGTCAGCAGCGTGAACTTCACCAGCTCTTCCATCACATCGACGATGCGGTCGTAGTAGGCCGATGGCTTCATGCGCCCGGCGTCGTCGAATTCCATAAACGCCTTCGCCACCGACGACTGGTTGGGAATCGTCAGCATGCGCATCCAGCGGCCCAGAATGCGCAGCTGGTTGACGGCGTTGAACGACTGCGAGCCGCCGCAGACCTGCATCACAGCCAGCGTTTTGCCTTGCGTCGGACGCACCGCGCCCAGCGTGAGCGGAATCCAGTCGATCTGGGCTTTCATGATGCCGGTCATGGCGCCGTGGCGTTCGGGTGATGTCCAGACCATGCCTTCGCACCATTCGGCAAGCTGCCGCAATTCCTGCACCTTGGGATGCGTGTCGGGCGCATCGTCGGGCAGCGGCAGGCCGCGCGGGTCAAAGGTGCGGGCCTCGGCTCCCATCGCCTGCAGCAGGCGCGCGGCCTCTTCGCTGGCCAGGCGGCTGAAAGAGCGCTCGCGTACCGAGCCGTAGAGCAGCAGGATGCGTGGCGGGTGGCGGCTGGCGGTGGCTGCTGCCGGGCGTGTGGGGACGCGGAACAGCGAACGCTCGATGTTTTGTGAGGGCATAAAAACGGTTGCGCCTTGTATTAGTTCAAAAGTTCAATTATATTTGAACTATGGAAGCGATTGATCAAACACTGATTGCCCAGCCGATGGACGAAGCATCTGCCGTCAAGTCGCTGGCCGCGCTGGCACAGGGCCAGCGGCTGCGCGCTTTTCGGGCGCTGGTAGTGGCCGGGCCGGACGGGTTGACGCCCGGCGCCATGGCCGCGCAGCTCGGTGTGGCGCCGAGTGCGCTTTCGTTTCATCTGAAAGAGCTGTCATATGCCGGCATGGTGACCTGCGAGGCGCGCGGACGCAACCTGATCTACCGCGCCAGTTTTGGCCAGATGAGCGCGCTGCTGGCTTATCTGACAGAGCATTGCTGCCAGGGCGAACCGTGCGAAGCCAGCGCGCTGCCGGACTGCACGACTTGCTAGCGTTGTTGGTGTTGGTGTTGGTGTT
>JANPFZ010000303.1:0-5527 GCA_031423655.1 Polaromonas sp. | reverse complement strand
CTGCGTGCGCGGGCGCCGATTGACCGCATGCTGGCGTTCACAGCGGCGCAAAAATCAGGGCAGTCGGCGGGCGCTTTGGTGCCCAACATCGGCGCCGCCTGAAGCATTCAAGCTGACGGCGGCACCAGGATCGTTGGCTCGGCAGTGGTCAGCATCGCCGGGTAGTCGCGGCTGAAATGCAGGCCTCTGCTTTCGTGCCTCGATTGCGCCGAACGCACAATCAATTCGGCCACCTGCACCAGGTTGCGCAGCTCCAGCAAGTCGCGCGTGACATGAAAATTGGCGTAGAACTCTTGAATTTCGCCCTGCAGCAGCGTGATGCGGTGCGCCGCGCGCTCCAGTCGTTTGTTGGTGCGGACTATGCCGACGTAGTCCCACATGAAACGTCGCAGCTCGTCCCAGTTGTGAGAAATCACCACCGACTCGTCGGCGTCGCTCACCAGGCTGTCGTCCCAGGCAGGTAGTGCAGGCGAAGCGGCGACTGGTGTTGCGATGATGCTTCTTGCTGCGGCGCGCGCAAACACCATGCATTCGACCAGTGAATTGCTGGCCAGCCGGTTGGCACCGTGCAGGCCGGTACAGGCGGTCTCTCCGATGGCATACAGACCGTCTACATCGGTGCGGCCGTCCAGGTCGCTCAGCACGCCGCCGCAGGTGTAGTGCGCGGCTGGCACCACGGGCATCGGCTGCTTCGACATGTCGATTCCGAGTTCGAGGCAGCGCGCGTGGATGTTCGGAAAGTGTTCCAGGATAAACGCCAGCGGCTGGTGCGAGATGTCGAGGTAGACGCAGTCAAAGCCGCCTTTTTTCATCTCGAAGTCAATCGCGCGGGCCACCACGTCGCGTGGTGCCAGCTCGGCGCGTGCATCGTGCGCGGGCATGAAGCGGGTGCCTCCCGCCGATGTAGGCAACAGCAGGCGCCCGCCTTCGCCGCGCACGGCTTCGGTGATCAAAAACGACTTGGCATGCGGGTGATACAGGCAGGTCGGATGGAACTGTATGAATTCCATGTTGGCCACGCGGCAGCCTGCGCGCCAGGCGGCGGCAATGCCGTCACCGGTGGCGGTGTCGGGATTGGTCGTGTACAGGTAGACCTTGCCCGCACCACCGGTGGCCAAAATCGTGTGCGGCGCGCTGAAGGTGAGTACTTTGTCCGTCGCCTCGTCCAGGGCATAGAGGCCCTGGCAGGCGCTGGACGCGCCCGGTAGTTTGCCGCGCCTGGCGCTGGTGATCAGGTCGACCAGCGTGTGGTTTTCAAACAGCGTGATGCCAGGCGTCTGGCGCACCTTGTCAATCAGCGTGCGCTGTACCGCCGCGCCGGTGGCATCAGTCACATGGACAATGCGCCGGGCGCTGTGGCCGCCTTCGCGGGTCAGGTGCAACTGACCGTCTTCCTGAGAAAACGGCACGCCCAGGGCCTGCAGCCAGGCAATGGTTTGCGGCGCGTGTTCGACCACAAAGCGGGTTGCGGCCCGGTCAGACAGGCCAGCACCGGCAATCAGCGTGTCATCGACATGGGAGTCGAAGGTATCGCCCTCGGCCATGACTGCCGCAATGCCGCCTTGCGCCCAGCCGCTGGAGCCGTCGTTCATCGCGCGTTTTGTCAAAATCGCCACGCGGTGGGTGGGCGCCAGCTGCAGCGCGGCCGTCAGTCCGGCCAGGCCGCTGCCGACGATCAGCACGTCGAAGGCAAGCCGTCCGCTTTCATAAGAAATCATGAATCAAGCCGCGAGAAGTAAAACTCGGGCGCAGCGAACCATAGGAAGCAAAAAACGTCGGAGCAGACTCTCCATTTAAGCAGGGGCCGCGGAACCGGCTTTGCCGGGCCGCAGGCGCCGGGCTGCGAGACGCAGCCCTTCTGTGTGCCGTCCAAGCCTGCACCGCAGGCTCGGAGCTGCGGCACACAGCCCCCTCGGGGGGCAGAGAGCGACGCGAAGTGCGCGAACGTGGGGGTCATGTTGTGTATGCCAGCCGCACATAGATCGGTGCGAATGCCTCGGCCTGCGTGACTTCGAGCAGGCCTTCCTTGGCAAGCTCCAGCATGGCGATAAACGTCACCACCAGCACCGGCACGCCACGCGCGGCCTCGAACAAATCGGCAAATTCAAGAAACTTGCGGCCCTGCAGGCGGCGCAGCACGATGCTCATGTGCTCGCGCACCGACAGCTCTTCGCGCGAGATGACGTGGTGCGTGATCAGCCGCGCGCGTTTGACGATGTCACGCCAGGCCTCTTGCAAATCGACCACGTTCACGTCGGGAAAGCGCGGCTGCAGCGATTGTTCGACCAGCACCTGCGCGCGCAGAAAATCGCGGCCAAACTGCGGCAGGTCGTTGAGTTTGTGCGCGGCGAGCTTGATCTGCTCGTATTCCAGCAGGCGGCGAACCAGCTCGGCGCGCGGGTCTTCGGGTTCTTGGCCGGCGGCGACTTTTTTCGGCGGCAGCAGCATGCGCGACTTGATCTCGATCAGCATCGCCGCCATCAGCAGATATTCGGCCGCCAGCTCCAGGTTGGTGGCGCGAATCTCGTCCACATAGACCAGATACTGCCGCGTGACGGCTGCCATCGGAATGTCAAGAATATTGAAGTTCTGCTTGCGGATGAGGTAGAGCAGCAAGTCCAGCGGGCCTTCGAAGGCCTCAAGAAAAATCTGCAGCGCGTCGGGCGGAATGTACAAATCGTGCGGCATCGCAAACAGCGGCTCGCCGTACAGGCGGGCGAGCGCAACCTGGTCGATGACGGCGGGCATGTAGGGCAAGGCGTCAGACGCGCCCGAGTTGGCAGACAGCGCAAGCGCCTGCAGCGAAACCGGGATGGGAAGCGGATTCATGACGCGCAGACGGCTGCAGTCACAGCTTGGTTGCTATTAAAAAACTAGCTGCTTACGCAACTAAACCGGGGGCTAAAGGCCGATTTGATCACCAACTACTTGCTGTTCGAATGGCCACTGGTGCCGTACACATAGCTTTGCTGTGGCACCTTGCCGTCGAGGTAGTCGGCCTGGTCGGCGCGGTTCAGGTTTTTGTCCCACAGCAGCGCGCGTCCGGCGCGCTGTTCGGCCTCCAGCGTCGGCTTGTTGGCTTTCAGCTGCTCAATAAACTGCGTGGCTTCGGAGGTGTAGTCGGGGCGGCGAAAAAAGGACATGGTGTGAAGCAGCTTTGAAAACGTATAGTGACCCGATTTTAACGGGGGACTGTCATGCGCTATTTTTCAGACGTGCCGGGACTTTTTTCAGGTTTTTCAACCAGGACGATTGCTGCCATGGGTCTGCTGTCATTTTTTCTGGCGCTGACTGGCTGTGACCAGCAACGCATCAGTGAGCTGGAAGAGGGCGTGGCGACCGAGGCCGACGTGCGCGCACGCTTTGGCGAACCCGAAAAAATCTGGGACGCTGCCGACATGGCCAGCACGCCGCTGCCGCGCACCACACTTGGCGTGGTGGCCGCGCCCGGCGCACGCACCTTCGAATACAACCGCCAGCCGGCCGGCAACGTCAACTACATGATCACCATCGGACCAGACGGCAAGATGAGCTCGCTGCGCCAGGTCTTGAGCCCGCAAAATTTCAAGTTGATCATCCCGGGCATGAGTGTCGAGCAGGTCAGAAAGCTGCTCGGCAAGCCGATGAAAATTACGCCGTATGCGCTGAAGCGGCAAACCGAATACGACTGGCGCTACCTCAGCTCGCCCAACGTGCCGTATATCTTCACCACCGTTTTCGACGCGGATCTGCGTGTCGTCAGCACCGGCTCGGCTGAGGAAGCGCTGGTAAATCCAGTCGGTGGGCAGCGCTAATTGTTTTTGGTCAGTTGGAGGATGAATTTAACCGTATTTGTGCATAAAATCAGGCTATAGCCCCCGTATTGCGTACGCAAGAAGCTATAGTTTTAATAGCGACTAACCAAAAAATCAGGCGACCACGGTCAGCCGTCCTCCTCGATTTTCTCCAGAAAGCCCGACCGCTCCATCACCGACCTGGGCTGCGCATTCAGCCCCGCCAGCACCAGCCGGCCGCCGCGCAGCACGATGGCCTTGCGCAGTTGCTCCAGCACGTCCAGGCCCGAGGTATCCAGCGACTGCAGCGACTGCACATCGAGCCGGATTACAAGCCCCTGCGGCGCGCTTTCGACAATCGTCAAAATCGGATCAATCTTGGCCACGGCGCCGAAAAATAGCGAGCCATACAGCTGAAAGTTTGCGGCGTCCACGCTGCGCGAAATTTCCACCACCTGGAACAAGGTGCTCATGCGCCGCACAAACAGCACGCAGGCCAGAATCAGCCCGACCTGCAGCGCCACCGTCAGGTCAAAAATAACCGTCAGAAAAAACGTGCCGAGCATGATCAGTCGGTAGTGGTTGCTGTGTTGCCGCAGGCGCGCAAATTCGCTCCACTCACCCATGTTCCAGGCCACGTACAACAAGATGCCGGCAAGCACCGCCAGCGGCACGTGCACTGCCAGCGGTGCGGCTGCCAGCACCACCAGCACCAGCGTCAGCGCATGCACCAGCCCCGACACTGGCGACGTTGCGCCCGAACGCACATTGGTCACCGTGCGCGCGATGGTGCCGGTGGCCGGCATGCCACCAAAAAACGGCACGACAAAATTGGCTACGCCCTGCGCCATCAGTTCCTGGTTCGGGTCATGCCGGGGCAAGCCCGAAATCTGGTCGGCCACGCGCGCGCACAGCAGTGACTCGACCGCGCCCAGCAGGGCTATCGTGATGGTGGGCGCAATCAGCAGGCGCACCGTGTCCCACGAAAAATCAGGAAACGCGAAAGCCGGCAATGCGCGCGGAATGCCGCCGAAGCGCGAGCCGATGGTTTCCACCGGAAGATGCAGCACAAAGGCAAGCGCCGTCAGGGTCAGCAGCGCGACGATGGGCCCAGGCATGCGCGCAGCCATGCGCGTGGCGCGCCTGAGCTGCACCGCCTCGCCGGCGTGAATTATTTTGCCGACGCGCGTGGCCAGGCCGCTGACAAATCGCGATTGAGCATTGAACAGCTTGGGCCAGACGAACAGACCGAGCAGGCAGACAAGCCCCAAACCGACGGCAAGCGGGTTGACGCTAGCCGGGTCGTCGATCAGCATGCGCCCCATCACCCGGATCTGCGAGACGAAATCCCCTGGCATCCGGTCAATCGGCAGGCCCAGCAAATCCTTGATCTGCGACAGCACGATCAGAACCGCAATACCGTTGGTAAAACCGACCACGATGCTGACCGGCACATAGCGCACCAGCGTGCCGAGTTTGAAAAATCCGAGCAGGAACAGCAGCACACCGGCGCATGCGGTCGAGATCAGCAAATTGGCAATGCCGTAGCGCTCGACGATGCCATAGACGATGACGATAAATGCACCCGCAGGCCCGGCGATCTGCACTGACGAGCCGCCCAGCAGCGACACCAGCGAGCCAGCGATGATCGCCGTCCAGATGCCGGCCTCGGGTTTCAGGCCCGAGGCAATCGCAAAAGCCATCGCCAGCGGCAAAGCCACGATGCCGACCGTCAAGCCGGCCCCCGCGTCTTT
>JANPFZ010000302.1:0-4025 GCA_031423655.1 Polaromonas sp. | reverse complement strand
TCGGCCGCACCTTCGCCGGCGCGGATGAGGTTTATTCCTTCGACCTGCGCCAGCAGGCCACGCACTCATTGAGCGACCAGCCACCTTTTATCAACATCCAGCAGTTCTATATTGAAGGTTATCTGGTCGAGCAACTGATGCGCGGCGATGGCGATACGGCGAACAAGCGCCCCATCGACCTGCGCTGGAACCACCGCATCACCGGCTTTGCGCAAACCACCGACTTCGCCACGCTGACCATTGAAACGCCGGCCGGCAGCTATTCGCTGGAAGCTGACTACGTCATTGATTGCAGCGGTTCGCACAGCCCGTTTCGCCGCTGGTGCGAGGCGTCCATCAGCGCCAAAAAAGGCGACGACCGCTGGTGCATTGCCGACGTGCGCTTTAAAAATTCACCGCCCGCCGAGCGCCATACCTGGATCGAGGCGCCGTTCAATGAAGGGCGCGCCGTGTGGCAGCACCTGATGGCCGACGGCGTGTGGCGCATCGACTACCAGATGCTGCCCGACGCGAAAGCCGAAGAAGTCACCCGCGAAGACGTAGTGCGGGCGCGGCTTAATTCCCAGTTTGGCCGCACGCTGACTGATGAAGAGTGCGAAATTGTCTGGGTCGGCCCTTACGCCTATCGAAGCGAGTGCCTCAATCTGCTGCGGCACGGGCAGGTGTTTTTTGTCGGCGATTCCGCGCACGTGGTCAGCCCCTTTGGCGCGCGCGGCGGCAATTCGGGTGTGCAGGATGCCGACAACCTTGCCTGGAATCTGGCGGCCGTGGTGCAGGGGCGGGCTTCGCCGGCTTTGCTAAATAGTTACCACGCCGAGCGCCACGAGGCAGCCGTGTACAACGTGCTGGTGACCAACCGCACGGCCCGCTTTCTGCGGCCGGCAGACGGCGCCGAGCGGCTGTTCAGAACGGCAGCCCTTGGCCTGGCGCACCAGCACGCCTTCGCCCGGCAACTCGTCAACACCGGCCGCATGTCAACGCCAAACACCTACACCCGATCACCCGCGTGCGAGGCAACCGGCGGGCGGGCGACGCAGAACGTGGTCTTTGCCTGGGCTGATGGCAGCCGGGGTGAGCTGATCGAGCTGATCAAATGGGCCGGTGCGCGCCTGCTGCTGCTGGTCTTCGGCGACCTCACCGGGTCGGCAGCCCAACGCCTGCAAAAGCTGTCAAAAGACGCCGACCTGCGCTGCGTGCAGGTGCTTGCACC
Source organism: Polaromonas sp. (assembly GCA_031423655.1). GTDB lineage: Bacteria > Pseudomonadota > Gammaproteobacteria > Burkholderiales > Burkholderiaceae_C > Polaromonas. Next base: position 2,815 of record JANPFZ010000302.1, on the reverse strand, counting down.
CGGCGGCAGCGCGACGGCAACAGAGCATGTCATCGACACCCAGGGGCACCTGCAGGCCACCTGCCATGTGTTCGGCCACGCCTGGGCTTTGCTGCGGCCTGATGGCTACCTGGTGGCGACTGGTGAGAGCGTGGACGCTTCGCTCGGGCACGCACTCACCACGGCGCTGGGCGGCTCGCCTTCCACACGCGTTAGCGCTCCATGAAAACCAGTCTCAACTTTCAGGATGCCGATGCGTTCTACGAGCAGCTGCTCAATGCGCATCTTGGCTTGAGCCGCGAGGAATCGGAACTGCTCAACGCACGACTGATTCTGGTCCTGGCCAACCAGCTGGGCAACACCGCGCTGCTGAGCGACTGCATTGAGGCGGCCAGGGTCATCGAAAGCAGCCCCACGGCAGGCAGCCAAAAGCCAGTCGAATAAAATCGGGGGAGTTTCAACCCCACGGCATCTCCCCGATGCCGTTTTCAATTGCGCCATGACCCAAGCTGTTCTCACGCCATCCAACGCCGTACCTGACGCCGCCAGCGTGCCGGCTTCCACCCCGGCGCTGGACAGCCTGGCCAAGTCGTTTGAGCCGACGGCGATTGAAGCCCACTGGGGACCGCTGTGGGAGCAAAGCGGCCTGTACGAACCGACGCTGGACGCAGCCAAACCATCGTTCAGCATTCAGCTGCCGCCACCCAATGTGACCGGCACGCTGCACATGGGCCATGCGTTCAACCAGACCATCATGGATTCGCTGACGCGCTACCACCGCATGCGCGGCCACAACACGCTGTGGCTGCCGGGCACCGACCATGCCGGCATTGCGACGCAGATCGTGGTGGAACGCAAGCTGCAGGCCGAAGGCAAAACACGGCACGACCTGGGCCGTAAAAACTTCTGTGCAAAGGTTTGGGAATGGAAGGAAGAGTCGGGCTCGACCATCACGCACCAGATGCGCCGCATGGGCGATTCGGTGGCGTGGAAGCACGAATACTTCACCATGGACCCGAAAATGTCGAAGGTCGTCACCTCGACTTTTGTGCAGCTGTATGAACAGGGGCTGATTTACCGGGGCAAGCGGCTGGTTAATTGGGATCCGGTTCTGAAATCTGCGGTGAGTGATCTGGAAGTTGAAAGCGAAGAGCGCGACAGCTTCATGTGGCACATCGAATACCCGTTCAGTGATGGCCCGCAGACCGCTGCCGACGGCAAGCCGTTGCGCGGCATGCACATTGCCACCACCCGGCCTGAGACCATGCTGGCCGACGGCGCGCTGGCGGTTCACCCGGACGACGGGCGATACCAGCACCTGATCGGCAAGATGGTTGACCTGCCGCTGTGCGCCAGAGCCATTCCGGTGATTGCCGACGACTACGTGGACCCGGCTTTCGGCAGCGGCTGCGTCAAGATCACCGGCGCCCATGACTTCAATGACTACCAGGTCGCGCAGCGTCACAACCTGGCCATGATCACGATCTTCACGCTGGACGCAAAGATCAATGAAAACGGGCCGGTGGCGTACCAGGGACTGGACCGCTACGACGCCCGCAAGGCGGTGTTGAAAGATCTGGAAACGCAGGGCTTTTTAGAGAAGGCCGTGCCGCACAAAAATATGGTGCCGATTTGCGCACGCACCGGCGCAGTCGTTGAACCGATGCTGACGGATCAGTGGTTTGTTGCGCTGAGCAAGGTCAGCGATAAGGACCCGACCGGAAAATCAATCTCGCAAAAGGCACGTGATGCTGTCGCCAACGGCGACGTAAAGTTCGTGCCCGAACAGTGGGTCAACACCTACAAGCAGTGGATGAACAACATTCAGGACTGGTGCATTTCGCGTCAGTTGTGGTGGGGGCACCAGATTCCGGCCTGGTACGACGAGGACGGCAAGGTCTATGTGGCGGAAAACGAGGCTGCAGCGCAAGCCCAGGCGCCGGGTAAAACCCTGACGCGCGACGAAGACGTGCTGGACACCTGGTATTCGTCAGCGCTGGTGCCCTTCTCGTCTTTGGGCTGGCCTGAAAAAACAAAGGAACTCGACCTGTTCCTGCCGTCCAGCGTACTCGTCACCGGTTACGACATCATCTTTTTCTGGGTCGCCCGGATGATCATGATGACCACACATTTCACCGTTTCACCGGAAAATCCTAACGGATTGGTACCCTTCAAACACGTGTACATCCACGGCCTGGTGAAAGACGCGCAGGGCAAAAAGATGAGCAAGTCCGAAGGCAATGTGCTGGACCCGGTGGACTTGATCGACGGTATCGAGCTGGCGCCGTTGCTCGACAAACGTTCGCAGGGCCTGCGCAAGCCCGAGACCGCGCCGCAGGTGCGCAAAAATACCGAGAAAGAATTCCCGGCCGGCATTCCGGGCTACGGCGCTGACGCGCTGCGGTTCACCTTCGCATCGCTCGCCAGCCTGGGCCGCAGCATCAACTTTGACAGCAAGCGCTGCGAAGGCTACCGCAACTTCTGCAACAAGCTCTGGAATGCCTCGCGCTTTGTGCTGATGAACTGTGAGGGCCAGGACTGCGGCCTGGCGGAGCACACCAAAGAGCAGTGCAAGCCGGGCGGCGAGTTTCACAACTACATGAGTTTTTCGCAGGCTGACCGGTGGATTTCGTCAACACTGCAGCGCGCCGAAGCGGATGTTGCCAAGGGCTTCTCTGAGTACCGTCTCGACAACGTCGCCGGCAGTATTTATCAGTTTGTCTGGGACGAGTTTTGCGACTGGTATCTGGAGATTGCCAAAGTGCAGATTCAGCAGGGCAACGACGCGCAAAAACGCGCGACGCGGCGAACGCTGATCCGCACGCTGGAAGGCATT
>JANPFZ010000301.1:0-5024 GCA_031423655.1 Polaromonas sp. | reverse complement strand
CGGAAAGACGCGCGACTGATGCAACTTCTCGGCACGGAATTTGAGCATTTCAACCAACCCGGACTCATCAAGCACAGGGTCGGTGTCAGGCGGGCAGACGACGCTGGTGACGCCGCCGGCAACTGCGGCGGCCAGTTCGCTTTCGAGCATGCCCTCGTGCTCGTGCCCCGGCTCGCGCAGGCGTGCTGACAGGTCGATCAGACCCGGGCACACGATGCAGCCGCTGGCGTCGATGATTCGGTTGGGCGTGAAATCAGCCGCTGTGCTTTTCATCGAAACGATGCGACCGGCGGCAATCGCCACGTCGCCCACTTCGTCAAAGCCGGTGGCCGGGTCCATCACCCGGCCGTTTTTGATGAGGAGCTTCATGCGGCCTCCCGATCATCGTTTGCGTGCCGAACCGTGCCGGCCACAATGCTCATCACTGCCATGCGCACGGCGATGCCGAAGGTAACCTGCGGCAAGATGACACTTTGCGCGCCATCGACCACCGCCGAATCAATTTCAACGCCGCGATTGATGGGCCCGGGATGCATGACGATGGCATCTGGTTTTGCGAGCCGCAGTTTTTCGTTCGTCAAACCGAAGCTCTTCGAAAACTCCTGGCTACTGGGCAGTAACGCGCCGGACATGCGTTCATTTTGCAGGCGCAGCATGATGATCACGTCCGCCCCCTTGATGCCTTCTTCCAGCGTATTGCAAACCCGCACCCCCATTTGCGCCATGTCGGCGGGCACCAGCGTCTTCGGGCCGACCACGCGCACTTCAGGGCAGCCGAGTGTGGTCAGCGCATGAATGTCAGAGCGTGCCACGCGCGAGTGCAGCACGTCGCCAACGATGGCGACTGTCAGGTTACTGAAATCCTTCTTGAAATGCCGGATGGTGTACATGTCAAGCAAACCCTGGGTAGGGTGGGCGTGCCGGCCATCACCGGCGTTAATCACGTGAACGTGCGGCGCGACGTGTTGTGCAATCAGGTAGGGCGCGCCTGATTCGCCGTGGCGCACCACGAAAATATCGGCGGCCATGGCACTCAGGTTGGCAATGGTGTCGAGCAACGATTCGCCCTTGGATGCCGAAGAGCGTGCAATGTCGAGGTTGATGACGTCAGCAGACAGACGGGTAGCCGCAATTTCAAAAGTGGTGCGGGTCCGGGTGGAATTTTCAAAGAAGAGGTTGAAGACGCTTTTGCCGCGAAGCAGCGGTACCTTTTTTACCTCGCGGTCATTGACGCTGACGAAGCTGGTCGCCGTATCCAGTATGTGCGTCAGTATGGATTTGGGAAGACCTTCGATGGAGAGCAGATGAAGAAGCTCGCCGTTTTTATTGAGTTGCGGGTTTCGTCGGTACAGCACGCTGTGGGCTCCTGTTCGGCTTCTGGTTTTTTATTCGGTTTTTTTGTGACCGTCTTCAGCTTCGGCAAACATCTACTTTGAGCTACTTTGAGCTACTTTGATACTCCGCCGGGCGAACGGCTCTCAACCCGAAACGTGAATTTACCTCCTTGCGCGTGGGCCAGCTCCAGCGTCTGCGACGCTGGCAGACTCACGCGGGCAACGGCCAGATCCGGCTGCACCGGCAATTGTCGCCCGCCGCGGTCTACCAGTACCACCAGCCTGACACTGGCGGGCCGACCATAGTCAAACAGTTCGTTGATGACTGCGCGAATGGTGCGGCCGGTGTAAAGCACGTCATCGACGACGATCAGATGCGCGCCATTGACATCAAAGGGCAGCAAGGTCTGCCCGCTGGAGGCCAGGCCGCGCTGGGAAAAATCGTCGCGGTGCATGGACGACGACAGCACGCCGGCTTCGCCGGTCAAGCCCAGGTCTTTCTGCAGACGTTGGGCCAGCCAGGCGCCACCGGATGCCACGCCGACCAGCTGCGGCGGCTCGGCAAAGGCCGTCAGTAGCGCGGGCATGGCCGCGCGCATATCGCTATATAGCGCCTCGGCGTCAAGCATCAAACTGCTCATGGGAGACCTCTTAAAAATTGCTCGAGGATGATGCAGGCGGATGCCGCGTCAGCGTCCGGGGCGCCGCTGGCCAAGGCCTCGGTGGTGGTGTAGCGCTCGTCAACTTCAAACACCTGAAGGCGATAGCGGCTGCGCAGCTGGCGGGCAAACTTCTGCGCGCGTGCGGTGTTCTCGTGGCTGGCACCGTCGGGATGAAAAGGAATGCCAACAACCAGTGCATCGGGCTGCCACTCTTCAATTCGCTGCGCGATGGCCTTCTGCCGCGCATCGCCGACGACTGCGATAGTGGCCTGGGGCGAGGCGGTACGCGTCAGCGAGTTACCGGAAGCAACCCCGGTGCGTTTTACGCCAAAGTCGAAAGCCAAAAAAGTTTGAAGACCGGCTGACACGGAAGGCGCGGTCGCCAGGCTCATGCGTGCCCAGCCTCGGGCGACAGCATCCAGCTTTGCAGGCCCAGCAGCAGCATGGCTTTTTCGTAGCGCTCGCCAGCGGGCGTGTCAAAAATAACACCCATGTCGGCTGGCACCGTGAGCCAGCTGTTGTCAGAAATTTCAGACTCCAGCTGGCCTTCGCCCCAGGCCGAGTAACCGAGCGAAACAAACACCCGGCGCGGACCGGCGCCGGTCGACAGCGCTTCAAGAACGTCCTTGGAGGTCGTCATTTCGAGGCCGCCTGGAATCGTCATGGTCGATGCGTAAACCGACTCGTGACCAGGCATCATGGATTCGTGAAGAACGAAACCGCGCTCAGTCTGCACCGGGCCACCCTGAAAAACCAGCGCGTCGCTGAGGTCTTCCCGTCGCAAGGGCAGTTCGACCTTGGCGAACAGCCCCTTCAAATTGATGTCGCTGGGCTTGTTAATGATCAGCCCCAAGGCTCCGCGTTCGGTGTGTTCGCACAGGTAAATCACACTTTTGGCAAAGGCGGCGTCGTCCAGCCCCGGCATGGCGATCAGGAAGTGGTGGGTGAGATTGATCGAGGCTGAATCAGTCGGCATGGTTTGATTTTACGCCCAGTGACCTGTTGACGCTTCGCAAGAAAACACCTCCGCAGCGAACTGGTTCAGCGGCCTTGCAGACGGGCAGCTGCGAGGCTTGCTACGATAAAGCCATGTCCCAAAAATACAAGATTGGCCTGATGTGGTTCCGCCGGGATTTGCGCGTTGACGACAACGCCGCGCTGCACCATGCACTTCAATCGTGTGGACAAGTCTTCTGCCTGTTTGTCTTTGACCAGGGCATTCTGGATGCCCTGCCGCGCGCAGACCGGCGAGTTGAATTTCTTCGGGAATCGCTGGTTGACCTGGACCGGCAGCTAGGGGACGCGGCTAAACAGCACGGTGTAGCCGGTGCCGGGCTGATCGTGCGGCACGGCATCGCTGCCGATTGCCTTTCGGCCATTGCCAGTGAGTTGGCCGTTGATGCTGTTTTCTTCAACCACGATGATGAACCGCAGTCTTTGGCGCGCGATGCGGCGGTCCAGGGGCTGATGCAGGCTGACGGGGTCGCAGTTCACAGTTTTAAAGATCATCTAATTTTTGAACGGGCTGAAGTACTCACTCTGGCAGGCAAGCCTTACAGTGTCTTCACGCCCTACAAAAACGCGTGGTTGAAAAAGATCGACGCGTTCTACCTGAAGCCCTATCCGACTGAAAGGTACGCCGCGGCGCTCGCACCCCGCCCCGCTGATGATTCCGGAACTATTCCTGAGCTGGACGACTTGGGGTTTAAAAGAACCAATTTTTCGGCACTGAAAATTTCGGCTGGCACCCGTGGCGGGCAGCAGCTTTTCAGTGACTTTCAGGAGCGTATTGACCAGTATGAAGAAACCCGAAACTTTCCGGCCGTCAAAGGGCCCAGCTACCTGGGTATCCACCTGCGGTTCGGCACGGTGTCCATCAGACAAATGGCGGCGGTGGCGTTAAATGCGCAGATCAAGGGCAGTGTCGGCGCCTCCACCTGGCTAAGCGAGCTGATCTGGCGAGATTTCTATGGGCAGATTTTGAGCAACTTTCCGCATGTCGCCGGTCGGGCATTCAAGCCGGAGTATGAAGCGATTGCCTGGGAAAGCGGAGACCAAGCCGAGTCGCTGTTCAAGGCTTGGTGTGACGGCAAGACTGGCTATCCGTTGGTCGATGCGGCCATGGCGCAGATTAACCGCACGGGTTACATGCACAACCGGCTGCGCATGGTGACCGCCAGTTTTTTGGTGAAAGACCTGGGCATAGACTGGCGACGGGGAGAGGCCTACTTCGCCGAGCATCTCAACGACTTTGACCTCGCGTCAAACAATGGCGGCTGGCAATGGGCTGCTAGCACCGGCTGTGATGCACAGCCGTATTTTCGTATTTTTAACCCGGTCAGCCAAAGCGAAAAGTTCGACGCTGATGGCAAGTTCATTCGCAAATACCTGCCGGTTCTTGAAAACCTCCCGACCCGCGACCTGCACAGCCCGTGGCTGGCCAAACCGATGGTTTTGCTGGAAGCCGGCGTGACCTTGGGCGGAAACTACCCGTTGCCAATCGTGCAGCACGACGAGGCGCGGACGCGTACCTTGCAGCGCTATGCGATGGTCAAGAAAGCCTAGCGCCAGTTGCAAGCGCAGCACCAAATTACTATCGTTTTAATAGCTGGTTGCGAACGTATTACGGGGGCTAGAGGCGTATTTATCTCTTCTATCTGGCTAGACCACTGCCTCCGTGGCGCAGTAATGCCGTACCAGGCTGATCAGTTTGTCTTCCGAATACGGCTTGCCGAGATAGTGGTCTACGCCCAGTTCCATCGCATGTTCGCGATGCTTTTCGGCAATGCGCGAGGTGATCATGATGATCGGCATTCCTTTGAGCCGCACGTCCGCCCGTATGTTGCGCGCCAGGTCAAAACCATCCATGCGCGGCATCTCAATATCGGACAACACCACAGAAGGAATCTCTTCCTGCAGCCGCTCAAGTGCCTGCAAACCGTCGGCCGCCATAGAAACCCGGAAGCCTTCGCGCTGCAGCAAGCGCTGCGTGACCCGCCTGACGGTGATGGAGTCGTCGACCACCAAG